>NZ_JBFRFF010000009.1:0-180339 GCF_052114685.1 Rhizobium sp. 2YAF20
ACTGGTGGCCAGCCGACTTCGGAAGAAGTGCTGCAATAGGCTCAACTGTCATTGTTTACGTCTCTATTCCGGTTGAGAATTTAATTGACTGTAATTTTGGTGATCTCGAGATCGCGTGCGATCTGCCAGCAGTTGCGCCTATCCCCCGGCTTGTCGATTTCAGTGTTGGACGGTGGCACTATGCAGCCTTTTGAAATTTGTGCCGCGTCCCCCAAGATCGAACACAAATTTGACTGGTCGCCTCGATCAGAACGCCCGTCATCTGCCACTGGGCACTTCTACCTTCAAGCAGAGAGCGTGGACAATGACCGCCCAGGCGGATCGACCAAGTCTTGCGTCCGCTTCGTCGCTGCCGCCATGCGCATGCAGCGAAGACCTTGGCGTTGTCTCTCCAGGAAGCAAAAGCCGATGTCCGGCGTCTGCGTCGTAGACCAATTCGGTGTCTTTGCCGAACATCTGCCGTCGCTGAAGAATGGAACGTGCAAATGCCTCCGACTGCCAGAGCGCATCGCTCCCGCCAGCGATGAGAACGACTTTGGCGGCTATTTTCTCCACCGGGATGGTGGCGGCTGGAATGTAAGAGGCAAATCGTGTCAGGCAGTGTTCAAACAGTCCGCGATAGGAAACGAGGCCGTCCTTGTACTCCTTAACCCAGGAAGGATCGGCAGGCACGAAGGCGAGGGGCTCGCTCCTCCACGTCCAAGAGGACCGCTCTGGCCAGGCGATGCCGTCATGCCCCGGTCCGATATTGCCCCAAACGACGGAGGTCGGACTGATCGCAATGACCATTTCGACGCGGTCGTCACGGGCAGCGACAAGCAGGGCCGCTTCCGCGCCCTTGCATGTTCCGACGAATGCGATGTGCTTGCAGCCACGCTGGCGAAGTTCGTCGATGGCGCTGACGAAAGTCTCCAGCGGGACTTCACAGATTCCAGGAGTTTGATCTTCTCCGCCAAACCATCGCAGTGCCAGCGACGTGATGCCGAGGCTGGCGAAGAGGGAAGCACGCTGAACATCTGTGCGACCGCTTGATCCGCTGAGGACGACGATGCCCCATTCGTTCAAGCTGTCCGGCACCAGCAGAACGCCCTGTATCTCTCCGGTCAGGTTGATCTGTGAATAGGTTTTCACTGGTATTCTTCCGCCTTCCAACCATCGACCATCTTTGTCCCTTGCGGCGCTGATTTAAACTGGACCGCGCGTGAACGAGATAGTGAGCCTTCGATTGATCATTCTGTCGGAAACTCTAGATATTGTGGCAGGTCATCGGTGATTTCGTGCCAAGCAGCCTTGGAGGCAACGAAGATGTGCGCCGAAGGCTTGATCGTCGGTGCCTCGACGAGCGTGCCCATAGTGACGTGCGCCGTCGCACCGTTATTAACGATGGAATAGAGCAAGGAGCCGCAACGCATGCAATGAACATCATGCGCCTGTTCCGCGTCGCCATATATCGAAACTAGGTCCTGGCCGGATGCAATCCGTAGCTTGTCGCTCTCGATACCGGCAAAGGGTTTGAAGGCCGAGCCGGTCGCACGGCGACAGTTCGAGCAATGGCAATTCATTGCATAATTGAACGCGTCCCTGACTTCGTATTCCATGCCACCGCAGAGGCATCGACCCGTCAACATTCCCGATTCGTCATTCGCCATGTCCAGCCTCGTAATCTCGACGTAGTTGGCACACCGGTGATTGCCATGCCTTTCACGCTATGGTGGACGTCAGCATCATTCATATCTCGACTACGGATTTATGAGTAGTGACCAATCCAGCTTGATGACCGCAACGGGCCGCGACAAGCGGACATTGCTGTGACCCTTGCATCTGCACTACCTTTGATAGGATGCAGCGACGCGAGCGACGAGATCGCGCACTGGCAAATTTAAACCCTCCTTGGCAATCCAGGCCGTAGCACAAATGATCCGAGGCTTTCGTTGGCGAAGCTATGTCCATGGCGCTCCCTTTTAGACGAGATAGCCCTTGCGCGTCACCTTTCAATCGGCCTTTCGATGTTCTCTTATTGTTCTGTATCCGCACCAGCGCTAGATGCGCCTTCGATACCCCGTAGCGCTTCTTCCAGCAATCCGTCGCTCACGATATTCGACGCCGCGCAGCGTTACACCTATGACACCCCGGTCGGCGGAAACGGCAAAGCTCCAAATGCAAGATTTAGATTTGGCAGTCCTGCAAGAATTTCGAAAGCAAATTCGTGACACCGGCAGCAGTCGATTTCATGACCCTTCATCGCCGTATGCGGTGACCGTCGAGCCATCGAAGCATGGTCACCGGATCAGGGTCGACGACACTCGAAAGCGTTGATTTGGGCGAGAGGTCCTTAAGCGTGAACACCTACTCGCAAATCACTCGCCCATCGTCGACAACGGCCCGGCCTCCATTGCGATCCAGACTTTGGAAATGGTCATTGATGGTGGGCTGCCGCTGTAATAGCCTCATCTGAACTTGGGGGATCGATAATGGGTGAACGCCAAACTACTCTCGTGGTGTGGACATGGGTGATCACGACGTTAGGTTTCTTCGGGTTGATCGGATATCGGCTTTGGGAACAAGGCCCGGAATGGCTATGGCGTTCGTCTGAATCGCTGGCCGCGCTTGGCATCGTTTCTCTCTCATCCTACGTCGCGGGGATGTTCCACCAAACCGACGAGAGCAGAGAAAAAGACACTGCGAGGCGAGAGCAAGTTCATCAAGAAGCTATGGAAGCTATCCGCGCCCTGCTAGCAGAGCAGAAGATGCAGCTCCGCGAGGTTGAGAGCGCGTTGTATGATCTGACCCGGAAAGTCCGGAGTTAGGCCGACTTTTGATCCCACTGATCTCGGTCTGCATGCCGAGCTGACTCTGGAGAAAGCCGTCGATCTTGCCTGAAATACCTGCAACGGCAGTATTCAATTTGAGGATTTCAGTCATCAGGAAGTTTTGATCGATGGCCATGCAAGTCTCGTCAACGTTGTATATGATGCTGACGGTATCAGCGCACGCGGCGGTGCAAGATTCGAGGCTGGGGTGGGGATAAATGTTCTGGAAGAAGAAACCGAAGTCGACCGGACCGACTCTTCAAGAAGAAATCGCCGCGCATAAAGACGCTATCTATATGTCGGAAGATTTCGACGATGCATTTCCCGATCCTGCCGAGCATCCTGAAATGCACAAGCAACCAGTCAGCCTGGAAGCGATGGATTGCCGCAATATACAACCAGCCGACCGGCAATTATTCGAGAAGACAGTTTCAGTTGGAAATCTGTTGAATTACGCACTATCGCGCGGGTCCTGGCGGGTAATCGAAAGCGATACTCGTCTTATGGATGACTGGTCCGGCTATCGTTCCTACAGGGCAACCGGTCGACACTATAAGCTTTTTTACGGAAAGTTGCGAACAGGAGCACTAGTGATCAGCACAGATGCCGAAGGCGACGAAGACTCTCACGGCGTCCATCTAAGCCTGACTTTCAGGTTCCCGTTCCTTTACGAATTCGACGCCATTTACGACATGCTGCGAACGCTCATCTGGCAAATGAGCGATGGTACGGCGGAAGACATGCAGCGACGGGACTCATCGCTGACGATGAAGCTGCTGCGGACGCTGTGGGGCATCCAGCGCGACGAGATGTACGTCTTCTACTTCGATGAGACTGGACCCGCGACCGTGATGTTTGAGGCGCTGGCGCAACAGCAGAAACGTGATCGGCGCACGGATAATGCGATTTGATGTCGCTCAAGGATTCGTGCGAGAGCGGTGGTCAATTTGACCATTGGTGCCAGCAGCGCTGCAAATTCAAGCTGCTACAGAAATTGTAGACATCGAGTCCTTCAGAAATTGATTTGAAAAAAGACTCGACGAAAAAATCTGAGCGCTATTTTTTTATACAATATTTTTCTTTACGATATTTTTTTAAAAGATATTTTTAAGTCATTCGGATTCCTGTCAAGGGAAAAATCCTTTGACAGGACTCGTCTAATAATTAAAGGTAGTCTTACAAAATCTGTAGGGACCGGTGCTGGTAACACCGATCCCCTTGGCAGCAGCAACCGCTGTTACATCGGTTTTGCTTCATCAGAGCCGTGCCGAGAAATCGACACGGCTTCTTTCATTTCGTTCCAGGCGTGGACGACGTAGTATGCCGCCACCGTCAAGAACGCTGCTGCCAACCAAACCTTGAGGATCATGGTGACCTCCTTTCGTTTGTTGGCACGAACAGTAAGGCAGGCTCGCGCTGAATCTGCAAGTGCTCATATTTAACAATCCGTTTACGATACTCCCACGGGAACCGCCCGTAAATGATTGTAATCAAAAGCGTATTAACACATGAAAACGATGTGTCGTCTGTGGATAACGTGTGGAAAAAGCCGGGGAGAATTCGCTCTATTCACACAAATAACGGCCGTACATGAGCTGACAATGCCGAAAGTATAGCTCAGCTGCACGTTTTCGTTGACAGACTCAACTGTAGTGATTCGTTTCAATCTTCGGGCGGGGTGTAGTCAACGGACGTCTGGACCACAGCAAACGACACATCCGCCCCCCAGCCAACGACCAGCTCTTGCTCCTGATCATGGCTTTCGATCCGAATAGTCGACGTCCTGACGCGCGTACGGGACACCAACTCTTTACGAGCTTGATGTCCGATAAGTTGTTTCAAGGCGCTAACGGTCGAGGTCATGTCTCCGGAGCAAGGTCGATACCTTTTCGGACAAGGATGGGTTGAGTGGGAGCTGAAATCCTTCGAGTGATCAGGTCTTCGTATCTCAGCGGTTCGAAAAAAATCCAAGCTGTGTCGGAATCGCCTTCAAGCGAACGCTTGATCAGAGGATAGCCGTTTTGTACGGACAGCGGGTTCGTCATTCAAACTCTTGCACTCTGTATTCGAGAGTAGCGTAGCGAACCCGGCTGCAAGATTTGATGGTAACCGCCAAATATTTTCGGCATGAAAAAGCCGGGCTGCAAACCCGGCTTGAAGGATCAGATTTTAAGCAGCGTGCCGACTGGCGGCAACGGCCATAAGCCCATTTTGGCGTATTTATCGCGGAAGTATTTGCGTCGGCACTGGCGCTCGATAGCGCGGCGGGTCAGAGCGTCCGCTTGCTTGGCCCGAACTTCGGCGACACGAGCCTGCTGAAGCTCAATGTGTTTGTCGATATTGGCGAAGTAGTGTTCGAATGACTTCTTGAGTGCGAGGAGATTACGTTCGTGGGCGGACAATTTCTGCTTTGCAGGAACTTTCATTTGGTAGTTCTCAGTTGCGATAGGCAAATTGTGACTCGCAAAAGCAGTGGACGCAAGCTCAAAAATGCAGGGCTAACTCATTGAGCGCCCTCCATAATGTTGACTCTTTGTCGCATCGGCGACGTTCAGTGAGAGGAAGTGCTAAAATGGCGACTTCTCCGGGTGGAAGAACGCATTAAAAGGAGGATTTCCGACTTAGGGTGCTGATGGTGAATCGGTTTTCAAAATGTCCGATCCAGTGACCAGATGCGGCCTCCAATCCACCGCATCGCAGGGAAAGAGCCTGGGGCCTCTCGGCTCAAAAATTGGTTGTTGGTCGGGCGGCGCTGACGATTGTCCGGGCTTCCTCAAGGACATCCTCAAGATCAACGCTTTCCCCGCGATCCAGTTCATCAAGACCTTGAGCATCCAGGAGCACTTCGGCCTGCTCCACGTTGGAGAGACTTTTAAACCACGCCTGCATTTTGATATCAGCGATATCTATCGAACTCATCCCTTCACCTCGAACGTCAACGACACCGATCCATCATCACTCGTCATCTCTTCGTGGCTTAAGACCTCCAACTCGCGCACGTCGATCCGATGCGGTTGGTCATCGCCGCCACGTCGCAAAGTGTCAGCGAACACTACATACACCTGCGGTAGACCAGTGAGGTACGCGGCTACATCATCCATGCGAACAAGGAGGAACCGGTCCGAGATCGGGTTTTGGCAGATTATCTCGACGGGGCCGAAATCATTCCTGTATTCAGTCATGCTAACTCCTCCAATCCCATCGCCGACCTAATAGTGACAACCGTCCACTCAGGTCCCTCAAATAGGTTCGACAGTCTACACCGGCATACCCTGACGGTTTGACCATGGGCGTCGAGCCGATGCGATCTGTCAGCAAGGGAAATCGTTGAAAATTAACGGCTTCTCGCTTACGTAGAGCAGCACCCAGGGAGACCCGCATGGCTATCAAGGCATACATCATCGAGAACGGCAAATATCTGCGCACGGAGACGCTTCAGAATAACGATCCTAGCGAACAGGAGCTTATCGATATCCTTGGTGGTATTCCGAGCGATATGGCAGCCATTACCTTAGGCTCCGTAGGGAGAGTAGAGGTCAATTTCGTTGCGAGCCAGCCAAACTTTCGGCTTGTCATCGGCAAAGCACCCGGCAACTGGGGTGATCCAAAGGTGCGGCCCGATATTACGCTTCCGCCGGGGGTTGCTGAAAACCTGGCAGAGGCGGTCGAAAACCTTTGGAAGAAGTATGGCAGCGCGATGTAAACGAATCAGGTTCCGGACAAAACATTAGGCTTGGCTCATTGAGTGGCGTTCGCCCAGCGGTTGAATTTGGACTATGTAGCGAACACACGACTTCCGAGTCGGTAAAACGTGTAGTTGGGGGCATTATGAAAACGCGCGTAAAATTTTTAGCCGGTTCGACGATTGGTATTCTCACCGTACTTGGTTCTTGGACGGCCGCAGCTGCTAGTCCAGCTACGCTCCAGGGGCTGTTGGAAAACGTCTGCATGGCAACCCGGCTAGACGAAAAGGCGCTGGGATCGACCGTGAAGGTTGCCGGTAAAGTATTGCACCTGACGGTCAAGCCTCTTCCGGCCGAAATGCTGCCGGATATCAATCCCGATGCAACGTCGGGATGGTCTCTTGTCGATGGGGATCAGGCTTTCTTGGTTGTCTTTGCTCACAAGACGGTCGAAGCGATGGTCAGCAACAGCTGCACGGTTGCTTCAACGTCCGCTGACTATGAGGCGATTAAGACGTTTATCGAAAAGAAGTTCTCAGCCCAACAGTTCGTTGACCAACAACAAGGCAGCTCACGAATGACGGGTTACAAAGTCGATCTCGTTGGCTTCGACAAGCCTAATTACTTCATGAGTATTCAGCGTGTGGAGCCTGGCGAAGGCATGGATCAAGGCATGATCATGCTGTCTTTTTTTGATAATTCCGAATGAGCAACATCCCAGACAAAACATTCGGTTTGAAAACGTCCACAGACCTCTACCTCAAACTGCTCTACGACATCGAGCGGCTGCGATCTGCTGTCGGCACGAAATCCGTCCAGTATGCCGCATTCGATGCCGCAGTGACGGCGTCACACATCCTGGATTGGATATTGCATGAACTGGATGAGTCAGCCCATGTCCGCCTGACGGGCGTTGGGAAGGGCAAGAAGGGTGCGGTGGGTGGTTTCATCGACCGCAATGGCGGAATGCTTGGCGGACTTGCGTTCTGCCGTCAGATCGCAAACTCGGTGAAGCACGTTGTCATCACGATGGGGCCGGTCATGGAGAACATGTCGACCGGTGCGACGGTCAAGTTTGAACGAGACGGCGACCGCTTCACGAACGTTTATGCGCACGCCTATATCAAGATAGATGGTCAGAAATACCCGGTGATCGAGTTATTTCAGTCCATGGCCGAGCAATGGTTTCTGTTTATGGAGATCGAGGGTCTGTGGGTAGAGCAGCCACCTGAGGATTAAGCGGCTATCTCAAATTTCGCAAGAATTTGATGATTGAGCGCTTGGTCGATGGCCTCAACGAGCTTGTCGAAGTCCTTGTGAAGAAACCGGTCGACGTCGCCGCTGTCGACGGATGGGTACATCTCCCAATACGGCTCGTCGACCGCGCCAAGACGGCCGAGGGGGTCAAAATAAATACTGACGGATGCCGGACCTTTGGTCACTAGGAAACCAACCAATGCGCCGCCCCACGGTGGAAGGATCGTCAGTTCCCACCCTGCCTTCGGACGGAAGGACGACATCTGCCGCCACATATCCCAGTCTTCATCGGTCTCGATATGATATCGGCGGCGTTTGAGCGCGAAATCCTCCATCACAGCGAACTCCCAACAACCTTTGCGATCTCGTCCCGAACGACATCCCGCAGGAACTGATGCTCGCGGTAACTCATCGGCGAAACGAAGCGGCGTACCTGTTCGTGGATCGCACCAACGGCCTTGTTGACGGCTTCATCGATGATTGTTTTCCGAGCTTGAGCCCGTTCTCGGTCGTATTTTACTAGCCCAGCGCGGATCGCCGTACGCATGCCGATTTCTTGGGTTGGTTTCACTTTTTCAGCCAGAATGCCGAGTTCGCGAGACAGTCGCCCCATGATCATGTCGATAATCGGTTTGTCGGGGTCCTGGGGAGCGTCTTCGCCGAAACTCCCGGCCTCCATGGCACCGATCATGGCGGTAGCCCGCGCCTCTGAATACGATTGCTGCATCTTCTCAATCACGCCTGGCTCGTCGACATTGAGGCCAAGGTTACGAGCTAGTTTGATTTCTTTGCCAGCGACGGCCTCCACGAGTTCCTCAATCTCCTGGACGGTATAAGAGCGGCGTTTTGGCGTGGCCCAGTCGCAGGACGTCAGGTTCTCGAATTCACTTTGCGACATGGTAGCAGGGGCTTCGATGCCTCCGAATTTGAGGGTAACTGTAACTGTCTCATCGTTCTTCTGGACATCGCCGCCAACGACCGCAATCTCGCCTTCCAGCTCATCTACGGCAGACATCGCCCAGTCCAGGCCCGGAGCCGCGATGATGATCCGCTCGGCCTCAACCTTGCCCCGGCGTTCCTTTTCGGCGGCTTCGTGGGCTCCGACGGACTGTATGGTCAGCTCAATGCGACGCCACATCATCTGGTCAGATGATTGTCCGCCAAACTTGGCACGCGGTCTATCAAGCCATTCCAACACCTCGTCAAATGCGTCGTGCATGTCGTCAAGGGTCAGACCAAGACCTCCAAGCCAGAAGCGGGTTTCATCCGGCATGGAAAGCAGTTTCTCGTTATAAATGAGAGTGAACTCTGGTCCACCAACTGAAGCTGGGCGCAGCTGGAAATGGATATCAAACTTGTTTTCGGAAACGGAATAATCGCCAACGCGAATCTTTGAAGTGATCTTGGCCATGTCGACGCTCCCATACGTCTATGTTCTTGATATTATTGTTCGATGGGAAACGTTCTGCGTCAAATAGCCATTCTGTTGACAAAACCAGTGATTGCGCTCATCTGGAAGTAGGGCCAAAAATAATTGCAAGTGAGGGCGCGATTTTGTCGAAGACGGAGTTCGTTGCGACGCTGATCGGCTGGATCGCTGGGGGCATTTCAAGCGACATCGGGAAATTTTTACTCGGCGCTGTCGGTGCCCTTGGTATCGCTTGGGTGAACACCAGATTGGGCATCTGGAGAGATGAGCGGGCCGACAAGCGGAGACGAGAGGGCGCGACAGCTTATTCGGTGGCCCTGATCGAATCGACGTTAAGGCGATACGTGCGCGATTGCATGGCGGTCATGAATGACGATGGGGAGCCGGATACTCCTCAAGGGGATTATGAAGACTGGAAGGCATCAATTCCCGAGCCTAGCCTCGCTTATCCAGACAAGATCGACTGGACTTTGTTTGAACCTCAAACGATGTACCAAGCGCTTGCGATCCCAAACATCGAGCTTAGCATTAAAAAATCGGTCTCTTGGGCCTACGATCAGGCATCACCTCCGGATCGTCACGGCTTCATTGAGGAGCGTCAACGCAAATTCGCACAACTGGCTATATTCTCCGCCCGGGCTCAAGCCAATTTCCACAGACACCATCCCGCGCCCTACACATCCGATCAGGATGACGTTATCGAGGAGATATCCAAAAAGATGATCGCACTTGATAAAGCGGAGCAAAAACAGAAAAAGGAAAACGCAATGTGGATGGCTGCCTTTGAAAGACACGGCGAAGAAAGGGCGGCGCAGAATTCCGATGATGTCGGGGCACCGGCGGCTCGGCCAACCGGCGGCTCGTCGGATACTTGACGTTGTAGTTCTGGCAGCAATCATTATTTCGGACGGAACTTCAGCGTAGCCGGATCGCGATATAGCCCCATATGAACAACGACGTTGTCACGATCAGCGCGTGCCTGCGGTTCGTTGAGGGCCTGCCTGACTTCATCGACCGTAGGAACATGACGGACGCGCGGGCGGCGGTAAGGCACGAAGCTATCGACCAGGACTTTGCGAACTGCAAAGTACATGTTGCGGACGTTGCAGTTGGCGTCTTCGAAGTCGATGGATGAAGCGGTTCGGCCGTTTTTAGCCTGCCAATTCTGCCACTGCGCAGCCTTTTCACGGGCATATTCGAAGCTCATGGTCTCCGGGACTTCCGGAAGAGCCTGCAGAACTTCCCTCGCCGTCTCGAACATGAAGCTGAGTTTGTGGCTCATCTCGATTGCGATCTTCGTTGGGCTTAGGTTCATCTTGTGAAGATGAGAGATGTCAGCAAAATCCTTCCAGCGAGTTGCATCAGGGCGGAGGACGAGTACTGAAAGCTTGTCAGCGGCTTGGCCTTCGAACGGTTGGAAGTATGCTTCAAGGGGCTGCTGGTCTTTGAAGAACACGGAACTAAACACCTTCTGAACCTGAACCTCCTTCCCGCTCTGATCTTTTTTCGACGCTGGAAGGTGGCGCATGCCGCCAGTGATATCCAGGTGAGTGTTGATCCGAGTGCCGCCGCAGTCAGCTTCGACCGGGAAGCGCATGCCACCATCGCCGGAGATGATGAGGTCCTGTATCTTGCCGATCCTCGTGATCGTGATGCCCTTAGCTGCGAGCAGAGGTGCCATTAGACGAAGGCTTTGAAGAATTTCGGGCTCGGACACCTTGCGAGCGAAAGTGATGTCCAGATCACCGGTCTCGCGCGTTACCTGAGCATGCAGTAGCCCGCCCTTAACGAGGTGGCGAACCGGAAAGACCGTCGACAGACCGCGAGAGATTTCCTCGCAAAGGAAACGCTCGGTCGATTTGCGTGTGTCTAGTTCGTGAACTGATGATGCGGATTTGATGCGATCTATCGTGCGCTTGCCGATATCGAAGGTGGCGTCGTTGGCCATTGTGGCTTCTCCCAAAGCGTTGTTGGGAGAAGCGTGCGATCCGCCGATGCATTGAACGAATTGGGCGGCTGGCGGCCGAGGGAGTTACGGACCCCGGTTTGTGATCCACCAATTCCGACTGTCGAGAAGGTGTCGACCGAGATTGTCCAGGGCGTTAGTGTAAGCCGTCAGGTCGAAATCGAAGCTGACGGAAGTTGATGTAGTCATGACATCACCTCAAAAAAAGGCCCGGCAGCGATCTCTCGCGCCAGGGCCAAGGTAGCCGTCGGAAAACTTCGAAACCGATGGCAGGGAACCCCAAGTCTGAGTCCGGGCGGAACATGAGGCAAGCGGTCATTAGAGGTGGCCCGCTGATAGGCGGTTCTCGGCCGATGTCATCCGGCTTTCAAGTGCTGCTTTGTGGATTAATTTTTCCATCCAAATCCCCCTGATCCAGCGCCGTAGAAGATGATGTTGTAGGCACGGTCGAGTGCGTCCTTGACCTCAGTCAAATCGGGATGTTCAGGAGCCGTGATGGCAGCAAGCTTATCGAGCACACCCTTGAGGACTGCCTCGACTTCCTGCAGGCGGATCGCGACGTCAGTTGGTGCCGTCCGCGTGGATGTGAAAGTTGTCATGAGCGATGCCTCGCAACGCGCTGGCGGCGGTTACGGACGTCATCGAGAGCAACGCTTGCGGCGATGCGGGCAATCAAACCGCCGTTGCCTTTGACAGCTTCAGCTTCCGAGACGGAAAAGAGCCGGAGATTCGATTGGTACCTGTCTTGGAAGTCATCGCCTTGGGCAGGCGTCAGGGATGATAGATCGACGATGTGCATTGCGGTTCTCCGGGGACTGTTCGCCCATGGAAACCCGGACGGCCGAAATGACCAAACTCAAATCGACCGTTTGACCTGTACCGGTTGATCGACAAGCAGACGAGGCGGAAGCTGTCGTCGGTATTTCCGAGCGAGACGGACGGCGATCAGAGCAAAGGCCCAATGTCGGACAACAATCTCTGTCGGCCATTTTGCGAGACAGTTTCCCAGTTTCGTATCTGACTTTGAGAACCCCGCGTTGTTGGCTTCATGTGCTCTGTCGAGATCGAATGCCGCGATATACCGGACGGCTTCGTGGGCTCGCTGGAGAACCTCATCACTATGTGTCTGTTGATTTCGAGGTTGTTTTTGTGCGGAGTAATGGGGGGAGGAGCCACCTTGGTTCATAGATTGCAGCCTCTTTTCTGCAGCCAAGTTGCCGCAGGATTTTTGTGGCTCTCTTTCAGCCAAACTATACGCCGGTAGAGCAGCCTTCCGGAAGCTTTACCCGAGTAACCCATTTTACGAAGATGATCGACGGCATCGATGATGGCTTGGTCGAGAACAGCTTTCGCTCCGGTAACTGCCGTCTTGTTCTCAAGGGCGATCACCAGTCTCGACAAGGCAGCAGCTACGGCTGTGTCGAGTTCCTGAACTTCTGGTTCCCGTTTCATTGACAAGCGATCACGGTATCGCTGTTGGCGAAGTCGACCTTTCTCGTTTTTTCCTGTTGTTTTCCGTGGCACGCCCATCTCCCGCCGTCACTAAGGCACGTCACAACGGTATGAGTGATGGCTGCAAGGAACTAGGTTAAGGCTATTGGTTTTCGCCATGTATTCCGGATTCCAAATTTAGATTCGGTTCCGGGAATCGTTATTCCCGATTCCCATCCTATTTCTAACTTAAGGAGTATGTAGTTAGGGCTACGCAACCATACACCGTTCGAATCGCGAACGGTCAAGAAGGCAACGACGAAGCTTCCTTGATTGCCTTGGTGATCGTTGCTCTGGACACCCCGAATTTCTCACAGAGCTGCGTTGTCGACATGCCGTCTCCTCTTAACCGGGCAGCCTCGACACCAAGTCTCAATCTTTCATCTGCCCGTGTTTTATGGTCCGTCTTCTGGCCTTGGCTAACTCGCCAATCCTTCGACCGTTTTCGAGCCAGTTCCGAAAGCCGACCTTCATCACACAGACACCGTAGATCAGCCTGAACCATCTCGCCCGGTTCAATCTTCAACATGTCGATAATCCTGGCCGATGAATACCTATACCGAGGGTCGTATTCTTTACCGTTCCAAGTGACCTTCTCACCGGCAGCAGCGGCAGTCGCACGCTTGAAGGCAGCCGAAGTTCGTGCTGATGTTTCACTCTCCGACCATCCGGCGGCGCTCTGGGCCAGTGCGGTGATCTCCCTCACCATTGCTTCCGGAGGTGCCAACCATGTTAGCGCGACGGAAGCGATGAACAGCCACGCATCACGCTGACCTGACGGTATCGCCCCGTCAGCCCAGCGAAGATTGCGCAGCTTTCGAAGGTCCTGGAAACGAGTTGACCAAAGCGTTGCTTGGCTAAGCTGCCTGGCAGGCTTGACGATATCTTTGCCTTCAGCATTCCGGGTGGCTCTTTCGGCCCGTAGGATTTTGATCTCGGCCCTCGTGTGCGGGAGAAGACTATCAGCCAGATCGCCAAACGGGTACCGGTGCGGCGAAGAAGCGTCGCCATTGCTCCAGATCAGATGAACACGCTGGCTATGATTGACCTTCGAATTATTTGATCCGACCAGGCGGAAAACACGGGCAGCGTCGAGCGCATTCTGGTCGGCTCCAAAAGCAGTCAGAAGCTTAGCGGTATGACGTTGGGTCGCCGACCAAATCGGAAGCGCATTAACGCCCATTAGTTCATGCAGCCAAACGCACAGCAGGCCGCGACCGGTCGACAGTATGTAGGATGGCAACGGCTTTTTGGCAGCCATCAGGTGTTTCAGAACGGCATCCTTCACCGTCTCGGCGCTCTGTCCGGCATACTGGGACTTGTGATAGTCGAGGTCGGCATAGGCCGCTCCCAGTGCGACCAGTTCCACGATTGCTCGCTTACGCCCGAACGTCTGCTGGGACAGGAAAATATTGGAGACGTTCTTTCGTGAAAGGGCTTCGTTGGCAGCTTCGACGACTGAGCTTGTTGGCCGGTACCACTCTTCCCATTTGCCGTCCGAATGAAGCTGAGCGAACGCCACCCGGCCTGCGCGGCGTTTGCCGGAGATACTCGGATGAAGAGTTTGAACATGTTGAGTTGGTCCAAAGCCGTTGTCAGGAACCCAAATTTGTGGACTTGCTGGACCAAAGAGATCAAGGATATCGTCGATGGTCTTGTAGACCGCCGCGCTCAAAATTCACCACTTACTTGCTTGAAAATAGCAACGCCAACGAACATAATCAGATCACCCCAAAAAGAACCGAAGTGGAGAGATTGCCGTCTCTGTGAAGCTTCGGTTCTTTTAGCTTTGGCGTGCGTTAAGCTTGTTGCAAGTGGCCGATTCTATGCTTTCAGCCCAATCTGTTGACCGGACCTTAACTATCCTAGACGTTTGAAGCGAAAATAAATCTGCATTTGAAAATCTGTCTTGCCATGGGGACTCCTCCATGGTTGTATGCATGCAGCCACCAGTGCCCTTGAAAGGCAACACGTAATGCGAGTCCTGTCGATACGAATATCCAGAGACCTATCCATAGCCAACTAACGGCTGTGGGTACCCGCACGCGCGGGTCTGATCGTATCGAACCGGAATTTAGGGACTCGCAAGATGGCTTTCACGTCACAATTTTTTACAGCCGACACCCATTTTGGGCATGCTCTCATGCTCAAAGATCGACCGTTCACGTCGCCGGAGGAGATGGACTACCATCTCATCGACGCATGGAATTCAATCGTCCGTCCAGACGATATCGTCTGGCACTTGGGTGATTTCAGCTACCATGATGCGGACCGCACCGCGTCGATCTTCTCCCAGCTTCGCGGCCGCAAGCGCCTCATCCTCGGCAACCATGATTTGGACAATCGCGGCGACGTCCGCAAGTCCGTTGCTAGCCTCGCCTGGGACCAGCCGCCAACCCACTATGCGGAAACCCAGCAGGATGGGGAGCGCGTCATCCTCAACCATTATGCGATGCGCACCTGGTCGGCATCGGTGCATGGCTCCTGGCATTTGTTCGGTCATTCACATGGCAAGCTCCCGGCGCTCGGTCGCAGCCGCGATTGCGGTGTCGATTGCCCTGACCTTGGTTTTGCTCCGGCGTCTTTCAAGAACCTGACTGCGGCGACGCGTGATGCGGAGGTGGTGGCATGAAGATGGAAGACATCGCCCGTCTCGCTGCCGCATATCCCCATCTCTGGGAGCGCAACATGATCCTTCTGCCGGACGGCTGGACCGAAATCACCGAGCGTCTGCTGTCGGACCTGCATGCGATCCAGCCGCCCGTCGATGGCGTCTACGGTAGCCCGCTTCCGATTATGGTCAAGCGCGGTCAGGGTTTTGCCGTCGCCTTTGTCACTTTCAATCCGGAGCTAGGTAGCTGGACCCCGGACAAGGCAATGGCGTTGGTCGAGGCGGTCGCTCGTTTCAACGCCGCGACGTCGAAAACCTGTGAAGTCTGCGGCAAGTCGAGCACGATGATCGTCAAATACATGGATCACCGCGATCAGCAGACGCTGTGTCAGGAACATGCGGACGAAGCGCTGGAGGCTGCAAATGAACACTGAGATCGCTGGCCGCCTCCGCGCGGAATACGAATATCTGTGGCACGACAGCATGACCGCGCTGCCGGACGGCTGGATCGAGCCGCTCGTAAAAATGCTCGACCGGCTGTACGTGCTGTCGCTCGTCGCCCCTCAGAGCTTCCTTACGCCGAGCCTGGCAACCTGGGTCCGACTGCGGGTTGAGGTCCAGCCATCAAGCGCAATGGCTTTCATGACTCCGATGATGCCGACATCTCGCTGGCACGGCAATCGCGCTCTCGAATGCATCGAGGCGCTGGTCCAATTCCACGGCGGTACACAAGAAACCTGTTCGATCTGCGGCGCTGACGGTTTCCTGCGGATGCCGATCCTCGGTGACCGTGGCGAAGGTGTTTTCTGCGACGAGCATGCTGGAGGTGTCGAATGACCCCCGACAACGTTGCCCGCATCCGCACAATGTATCGTCACTACTATCACCCTTCCGTCGACAACCTGCCGGACGGCTGGTGGCAGTTGGTCATGGATTTCCTGCACTTGATGGACGGGATCGGAGACCTGACGGACTCAGTTTCGATCCGCTTCGAGCGCGGACCTGACGGAGTTCGCGCGTTCGTTTTCCCGGAGATGTCACGCTGGAGCCCGGACCAGATGAACACCTTGCGCATCGCTCAGCATGAGCTGTACGGACTGAGCCAGCAGACCTGCGAACTTTGTGGCCTGCCAGGAGCGGCAGAGGACGGCCACGTCTACTGTATCGGACATGCTGGCGGTGACGAAAAGACCGCACGAGAAGCCGCTCTCTACCACGAAGTTCGAGACCTGTTTCCTGAGGTTCATGGAAAGGCGATCAATCTCGCGGTCCCGGAGTATATGTCCAACCTGCTCGCGATCACATTTCGCGCGATACTCAAAATCGTTGTCGACGAAGACATCGTCGGGAAAGTCCTGATCACGAAGGTCGAAATGGACGGCGGCGCACTTTTTGTTCGCGTTCGATATCTCGATCTAGAAGCTGTTTTTATGGGCGTGCAAATGTCAATCAACGAGATGATCAGCGATCTTGAGACGCTGAGCGACGAGCTGACACGCAAGCATGGGGGCTCCAATGCTTCCTGAGAGCTTCGAGCGCAACGCTTACATCGCCGGGCTCCACGAAAAACACGCCCGCATCCTGCCACCGGATATTGCGTTTGCGGTCGATGACGGGTGGCTGCAGTTGATTGCGGACAGCCTGCAGGAAATCGAAGCCTGCCTTGAACGGCATGACTGGATCGCGAAAGCCACGGTCCGTCAGATCAAAGAAAAGTTGGGTGACCTCCGCATCTACGTGCGGCCGCGACGGGCCTCGGCCAGTTTTCCGAAGGCGCTGCAGGCCGATCTATTTGAGGTCCAGAAGCGCTTTACAGGCAAGAGCATCGAGACCTGCGAGCAGTGCGGCGACCCCGGCAAGCTCGATAATTTCGACGGCTACCTGCAGACGTTGTGCGAGCGGCATTCAGACCAGCGCCGGGCGTGGATCGCAGGCGGTCGGAAGGGAGACCCCTTTCATGACTGAGACACCTACGTCGAACGATTTTCGTGAACACCTGCGACTGACGCGTGAGCAGGAACTCCATCAGATTAAGCGCCTGGCATACGAATACTTGAGGGACAGCGCTTGCCTTGCAAAAGAAGAGCGCCTTGATTTTCGGCGGCGAAAGGAATTCTTCATGCCGCACTTCAGGCACCTGTCGGGCATCACCCGCGCCTATATCGTCTCGCAGTGCGTTCTGCGAGTCAGCGATCTTTTCTTTGCCGAGCTGCGAGCACGGCAGGAAGCGGAGTGCCGCCGATGACTGACCGAAAAGTGGGCGGTCTCACCGTCAAGGATCGCCGCCCAGCGTTTCATATGGAGGACATCCAGGCCCTCGCGGAGTTGCATCTCGAAAGGCTGTATCCGGGAATCTACCGCCGCGCGGACAAAGCTATCGATGAGATCATTCGTCAATTATACGACGCAGGTTGGCGCGAGTACCGCGCTGAGATCATCGCCGATATCCGCGCGTACGCCGATCTCCACCCGGCCGACCAGCAGCGCAGCGAACGCTCGATCAAAGACTGGTCGGCGCATTGCGGCGGTTTCCTCGAAGACGACTACGGTCAATCCTATTATCGCGTCGCGGTTCACGTTGGACTTCTCGGATACGTCACCCAGATGCGCGAGCTTCGTCAGCACATGCATTGTGAGCATGGCTGGCACCGGATCATCGAACGGTTTGTCGATAGCTGCGGGAGTCAGCCCAGCTTCGGGTTCATTGAAGCCGGGGAGAAATGGGGGTCCTTATCACTGACGTACCGGTGCGATGAGGCTAGTCAGGAAATCTGCAGACCAGCCGAAAAAATCGTAGTCGAAAGGTCGTTGGAGACTTGCGAAATCTGCGGCCTGGTCGGACACCTGCGGAAGTTCAGCTGGTGGAAAACGCTTTGCGACCGACACTATCTTGATCGACTTCAAGTCCTGACAGACGATGAAGGCGAGCGTCTGCATGTGCTGTATCTGATGGACAAGGACCACTCCGAAAACCTGATCGCAGAATACGCTGCCGCTTGGGATACAACCGAGGAAATGATCGAGAATCTCCTGACGCTGCTGCACGACCGCCCGCCGGAGCTGCGGCTCTACTCGACGATTCAGATCGCACGAGCAATTCTGGAGCGACGAGATGACTGAGAATGAACTCAGGGAAAAACATCCGGTTACGATTGCCGACTACGCGGAGATCGAGGTGCGGCTGGAATGGCTGCCATTAATTGATAGTTATTTCGAGCAAGTCGAAAGCCTGTACGGAGGGACGGGACCGAGCGTCTGTCTTTTCAATGCTTACGAACTCGATGGTCAGCTAGTCGTTGATCTCGATGACACTCCGTGGACCGGGAATCAGGATCGGACGATCAAGCGTCAGGTCCGAGAACTCGCTCTCGCTCTGAGTGAAAGGAGCCGCAACGGATGTCTGACAAACTGATCCCCATTAGAGATGCTGCCGACATCATCGGCTGTGATTTCTACGCCCTCATTCGCGTCATCGAATACGGCGACCTCATGCCCGCTGGCATGCCTGCTGATCTCGATCCGCGCAAGAAATTCTGGTCACGGCATCTCGACGATATCCGTTTTTCGCCGGAGGATATCGAGCGCTTTCGTTACGAAATCAACCACCGTCGGAAGCATGTTGACTTCATCCAGGACTATGCTGACATCCTGGATTTCGACACTGGCCCGGGCTCCCGAACCCTCGAACAAGGACCTGGTTGGGACCGCTTACTGTGTGAGTTGGGCGATGGTTTACGAGTGCTGCAGAGACCTGACTGGCGCCCCAAGCTTTACTTCAGCAAAGAAAAGTTTGGCTGCATGCAAGCTCACGTATCTGATTTCGACCGCGAAAGGCGATTGCCGTTGGACATGCTGATTGAGCGCATCCGTCGCAAGTCGTTGCGGACATGCGAGGAATGCGGCGAGCCAGGTCGGCTGAGATGGGGAAGCTTTCTCAAAACGACGTGTGACCGGCATGCGTTTGTTGTCGGAACACTGAGAGAGGAAGACGGAAAGATTTTGGATGCTCGGATGTGGAGACTGGGAGAAGACGGGAAGATCGAGATCGTCAATCGGAAAAGGTGGAGCGATGAAGAACTCGGACTCTGAGCTGCTGGATTACACTACGACTCTCAATTTCCTTTGCGGTGACATGATTGCGGAAGCCTGCTCGGTGGTTCTCGACGAGCGCCAGTTTCAGGTTCTGCTGGAGTATCTCGACCGGATCGCGGCGCTCGGCGATGGCGTCAATTTCGCTTTGGAGCAATGCGTCGATTATCGACCAGGCTATGGCGTCAGCTGGGACAACAAGGGAAGTGAGGAGCAGGATCGCGCCGTCGACCGCATTATGGATGAACTGGTCATGGCTCTTGGCTTTGATGCCGGGAGTGTCCCCTTGGCATTGTCGATATTGGATAAAGTCGCGGCTGCGGAGCCGGAGGAATGGGACCGTATGCCTGGAAAAAATAGCGAATAAGGTAGCTAGGATTTCCTAGCTACCAATCTCACTAATGCCGAATCCTCCAGGAAGCCGGTTGCCGCAGTTCGGCTGGAACTTCTTCCCCGTCGAGCAGCATCCGCATCATTTTGGCCTGGCGCTCCTCCTCTTGGGGATTGGGCTCCGGGCGCTCGATACGGTAGACCGCAACGGCGGTGTAAAGCGTCCCCAGATGATCGATGCCGAGCGCATCCATCGCCTCGTCGCGGTCGTATCCACCGGCAACATATCGTTCCAGAACATCAACGATCTGATTATCAGGCAGGCGGCTCCTGATTTCCGTGATCGCTTGGCGATAGGCCGCGTGTAGCGATGAGAGGTCAGGTCCTGGCATAGGGTTAAATTCCAGTTTCGGCCTATGGAATTTAGACTCACGCCGGTCTTCAAAGCAAGAAGGCTGGAGACGAGCAATGCGGGAGGATTTTTGGGAGTGAATTCGATCACTGTGAAGCTGTTGATTGAAAGAAGGACCGCTACCGAGATCGCTACAGAACTCGGCCGGACGGCACTGGCGGTTTCGATCAAGGGCTCACGGAGCGGTCTGTTTGCGCTGACGCGCGAGGAACTTTCGGAGCCGGGCCTCGCCGTCAGGACCTGCATCAATCCGACTGAGCACTATCCATTCGTGTCGACCGGCATTTATAATCGGACGTGCTCCGCATGCAAGAAGACGCAAGCTTTCCAAGCTGAGTAGAATAGATTTGCGCGAACAACGGATCAGTAACTACGCCGAAATTTCAACTTGATTACTGATCGCATTTCAAACCAAGGGGTTAGTCGCCGATGGGTAAAAGGCGTCGTATACAAATGTCATCCATTCGCGATTTTGGATGACGTTTGTATTCAACCTTTTGAAATCATTTTGCTTTTTTGATTGCCTTCTTGCATCCGCGTTAACCGGGAGATACACATCCTTCACCGTGACAGAGTGCAGGAAATGAATGACAACATCAAAGAACTGACAATCGAAGAACTCCAGGCTGAAATTGAAAAGACACTTCAGGAAGACGCGGAATTACTAGAGCGGCACCAGGCGACAATCGCCGAATTTGCAAGGTTCCTCGAAGAGGACGATCCGCACGAAGACGAACCCCTTAGAATTGAAGACGCGCTTTGCCTGCCGGAACTCGGTGGCAAGATGATGCTCAATATTCCGTCGACGCCGTCAAACACGGTGACGAAGGGGATGGTGCGCGAGGCGATCCACCGAGGTCAGCTTGCGGCCTTCCGACCGAATAAGAACCTCTTTGTAACACGTCGATATTTGAAGGAGTGGATAGAGTCATGCCGCGTAGACGTAACCAACCTGAACTCTGGCTCCAGCCTGAAACCCGAAACAAGAACGGCTCAGTTGAACAGGCCGTCTGGGCCATCAAATTCTTTGATGAAGATAAGGGACGCCAGTCTCGGAAGAGCACAGGATTTGGCGCGAGCGAAGGTACTGAAGCTCAGAAATACTTTGCGGAATGGTTGATCGAGCGAACATCCGGTCAGCCCATCCAACGTCATCGGAAAACGGATGACGTTCCCCTGGCTGACGTACTGTCGCACTACATCACTGAGCAGATCGACATCGAAGCTGCCGATGACAAGTCTTGTCGCAAGCCGCTTTCGAGACCACAAGAGGTTCTCACTTACATCCTACATCTAATCGACTGGTGGGGCGACAAGACGGTAGGCGATATCACAAGGGCGAATTGCCGGACGTATACTGGGACATGCAAGACCCCGACAGCAGCACGTAATCGGTTGGAGTACCTCCGCCGTGCTCTGAATATTGCGCTTGAGGACCGCATCATCGACCGCGTTGTTGTGGTCACACTTCCACCTAAGCCAAAGCGCCGCACTGATTTCTTTGAGCGGGACGATGTCGCCAAGATGATCAGGGCATGCCGGGCTCAGCGCCTTTACACTCATAACGAAAAGAAGTCTGAAAACACCGGCCACGCCGGGACGCAGGTGAGGACGACGTCTTATCCACGTCGACATCTCATTCCTTACATTCTGTTAGCCACCTACACTGGTACTCGATCCAGCCGGATGTTCACGGCCTCATTCATCAAAAAGGAAGGTCGCCCATGGATTGACCTTGAACGTGGAGTATACCACCGCACAGCACCTGGGGAGGAGGTTGCAAAAAACAAGCAGGCTCCGTCGTTCAAAATCCCGAAGCGTCTCCTCCAATACATGCGCCGATGGTACAAGGCCGGGCGCAGGTATCCAATCGAGTTCAACGGGGAACCGATTGAAAATAGCCGTGCGCTTTCTCGGTTGATTAAGGAACTTTTTCCGGATCGAAAGCTCGTCCCACACAGCTTCCGCCATACAGCTGCGACTTGGATGATGCGCGAGTCAGAACTGGCTATCAATGACATCGCCGGTTTCCTGGGTATGTCCATGGAAATGCTGGATCGGGTCTACGGCCATCATCGAACGCACCACCAACAGGGTATCGCCGATGCAATTTCCACGGGTGGTATCGGGAAGATCAAAAAGGACAAGGGCGACACCGACAATTTCAGCTACGGCAAGAAGCAACCGGAAGAAACCGGGAGAAACAAGTCGGAACAGGCAAAACCAAGTCAGATCAAAATGTCCGTAAGGTCCCAGAAAATAAGGAAAGCAGCCTGATCACTGGGGTCGTCAACAAAATTCGGGACGTGGGGGTCGAGTGTTCGAATCACTCCACTCCGACCAGTCTTTCAAGCGCCATATTCCCGATGTCTTGTTCAAAGTCATAAGCCGCGCCGATTGCGCACCGTTTCTGTGCGCAATAATATGATTGCAGTTGCCGTTAGCCGCGTCTTCCGCAACCTGAGCTATATGGGGATCGCGCCGCAGCTGGAATATTGCTTCACCAGCAATAATTCCAACATCAGCCTCCACGACTTTGATTCCCACTCCGTGAATTTGTACTTCACCAAGAAGTATTGATGGAAGTTCGATGACGTGGACGCGACCATGCCGCGTCCGCTGATGTCGTTCGCGAGTTACTTCTTCGCCAGACCCGGCAGCGTCAGTTCGAACACCTGGAACATCGTATCGACGTCGGCGCCGCCGTCGGCCTTGTAGCTGGCGCCGACCTGGAAGCCGTCCTGTGTCAGGAAGTCGTTGTCGTTGGCGACGAACAGGAAGTAGTCGTCAGGGCGCTTCGGGTCGAGAACGCTGGCAAGCGACATGGCTTCCCATTTCTCAGAGAGATTGTTCTTGTCGTTCGGCGTGCCGTTGTGAAGGCCGAAGCGGGCAAGGTCGGCGTTGTCGTTGATATCGATGAACGGCGTCAGTGCCGCCGGCTTGACGGAGACATCGAGCACTCCCTTGGGTGCAACCGGCTTCTCGCCGTCGAACGGCGTGCCGGCAATGTCGGTGGCGCCCGAGACATCGACGACGTTGATGGTGCGGTAGAGCGAGGCGTCGCTTTTCAGGCCGTAGCCGTGGCCGCTGTCGCGCGAAAGCATCAGGAAGGTCTGCGGCGACAGCGCGACGATTTCGCTCTGGGCTGCAACCGACCGCTTGCCCTCGTCGCCGGTAAAGACCGGCAGCGGCACGACATATTCGTGCACGAGCTTCAGATGCGCGAGATCGGACGCGTCGTAGACGAGCGCGCGGGTGTTCTCGCGGGTCTTGCCGCTGTCGCCGCCGTCCTGGCGTGTTGCCGATTGCAGCACCGCGATCAGGAACTTGCCGTCCGGCGTCATAGCCATGCCTTCGAGGCCTTGGTTGTTCTGGCGGCCGCTTGTGGGATCCTTAGGGTCAGGCGCGCTTTCGCCGGGACCGGGATTGTTGGAGGCGAAATTCGCCGCTCCATGGCGCATCGGGATGAGCGCCGCCGGCGGCGGTGTCGCCGACATCATCCGGCCATCGGCCGAGAAGCGATAGATGTAAGGGCCATATTCGTCGCTGATAAACATCGAGCCGTCGGGCAGGCGAACGATGGCCTCGTTGTCGAGCGAGATCTTGCCGTTCGGTGCCTGCGGCAAAAGCGGCATGCTGCCTTCCGGCGCGCGGATACCATCCGCAGGGTCGAGCCCGGTGGTGTCGGTGCCCTTGTCGTCGGTAAGCAGTATGGTGTCGGCAAGCTTGGCATCCACGCCGGATTGTTCTTTTCCGGCAGCCGGGGTTGCGCCCGGCGCCGTCGGGGTCAGCTGGATGGAGATCGTATTGAGGCGCGGCCGGTAGTCCGTGGTGCCTTCGACGTTATATCCCCGGTCCGGCAGCAGCCAGAGCGAGCCCTTGTAGCTATCGCCGTCGCGCGTCCAGCTCGCCGGGTCGATCGCCATGCCGGAGCCGGAGCCGAAGGTCTCGCCGAACTTGTCGCGCTGGGCCGACGGAATGCGGCCGACGCCGACCCGGCCCTTGTTGACGAGCGTCGCGCCGCCGATGGTAACGGAATTCTCGGCCAACGCTGCAATCGGCGCCGTTGCTACCATCAGGACAAAGGCTGCAGATAGCAGCGGCAAAGTGGTCGAATGCGAATTTCTCACGTGCAATATCCTCTTCATGAAATGGCAATGGCTGGGGGGCGGCGAGCTCCCCCGAGCGCCGGCCCCAAATGATCTATGTTGCCAATATGATAGAGGGATGACAGTCGCCGGATTGCGCGAACCGACTCCTTGCTGGCGGTAAGCCTGCGCGTGAAGGATCAATCAGTGCCGAGCGGTGGTTTGCGGCGGTTGCATGCCGCGAAGCGGCGCCTGCCCGGTGAGCGGCACTGTCAGCGTCGCAAAAAAGGCTACGCCAGCGATAAACACCGCGAGACCGAGAAGCCATGGACGAATCTGCATTGTCGTTCTCCCTTACTCCCGGAGAAATGGGTGGCAGCGCGTCGACAGTTGCCCTCCCCTTGGGAGGATTCGCGGGTCAGTTCAGCTGAGCGCGCTTTCCTAGAGGCGAGAGACGAACCCGATCGAAGGCTGCAGCAAGGGCAACGCCCCAGAGCGCGCCGGCCATCGCCACGATGCAATGCATCGGCGAGCCGAAACTACCAATGGCGACATAGCGGGCGAACCCGAGGCCGCAAACCATCCCGATCATCAGGATGCACACGAAAGATGGCGTCTGCGGATAGGCAAGGCGTGCGAGCAACCCCGCGATTCCAAGCGCAATCAGCCTGTCGATATCGTAGGGGTTACTGATATCGGCGTGCCAGTTGGTAGGGACGATCGTGGCCACGAGAAGCACCACGAGATAAACCCACACCAAAATCTTGAACACACGAGCCGTTATCATGGCTTGAACATATAGCAGCCGCGAATGCAAACGCCAGCTTTACAACCCGCCGCTGAACTGGAAGCAGCCAATAGATAGCACACATTTTGTTTTAGTCAGAAATATAAGGCGAATGGACGTGCGGGAGATGCCCTGAGCAAGTCGTCGCTTGCGCGCTTGAAACAGGAAAATCGGGCTCCATGCCCGATTTTCCATGTCATCGATAATCGTCGTTCCGATCCGCCGGCCGCCATGGCCCGCCTGCTTACTCAGATATCGCTCGCCGCATTGGCCCAGAGTTCGGCTGCCTGTGCGGCGGTCATTCTGCGGACTTCGGCTTCGTCGCGGCGGGCAGCGAAGAGTTCGCTGGCCATGATCTTGTCGGCAAGGTCGGCCGGCAGCGAGAGAATGACACGGCCGTCTTCCTTGTGGATGCCGCCGATATCGGAGCGCTTGCCGGTCACCATGCCGCCGGCAACCGTGTTGTTGCTGTCTGGATCGATCAGGATGAACGAGCCGGAAGAGCGGTTCTGGTCATAGGAATCGAAGATCGCCGCTTCGTCGAAGACGAGATGCACCTTGCCGATCGCATTCATCGGCAGCGCGCCAGCCGGGTTCCAGTTGCCGGTCGAAAGTTCGAGCTGGCTCACGGGGTTGACCTGCACGCGCTGGCGACGGCTGCCGCTTTTTAGCCAGTAGCGCTTGCCGGCGATGATGCCTTCCGGCTGAAGTGCTACCAGATGCGCATCGAAGGAGAGGCCGACCTGCGGCTGGCTATCGATGGCGACGATCATGTCGCCGCGCGAAACATCGACCTGGCGGTCGAGAACGAGGGTGATGGCATCGCCGGCGACAGCCGCGTTGCGCACGAGGTCGAAGGTCACGATCTTCGAGACATTGGCGACCATGCCCGACGGCAGGATCATGACGCTGTCACCCGGCTTCACGGAGCCGCCAGCAACCGTGCCCTGATAACCGCGGAAGCTTTCGCCCGGCCGCGAGACGCGCTGCACCGAGAGACGGAAGCCGACGGCCTGCGACGAGCGCACGGTCGCAAGCTCCAGCGCCTCGACCAGCGTCGGGCCGTTATACCAGGGCATTGCAGCCTGGCCGGAATAGACGACATTCTCGCCCTTCAGCGCTGACATCGGGATCGCGGTGATCTGCTTTACGCCGAGAGAAAGCGCGAATTCCTTGAAATCATGCGAGATTTTCTCAAAGCCGGCGCGATCGTAGTTCGTAAGGTCGATCTTGTTGATCGCCAGCACGAACTGCTTGATGCCGAGCAGCGAGGCAATTGTTGCATGGCGGCGCGTCTGCTCGAGAATGCCCATGCGCGCGTCGATCAACAGGATCGCGAGGTCTGCGGTCGAGGCACCGGTTGCCATGTTGCGGGTATATTGCTCATGGCCGGGCGTGTCGGCGACGATGAACGAGCGCTTGTCGGTCGAGAAATAGCGATAGGCAACGTCAATGGTGATGCCCTGTTCGCGTTCGGCCTGCAATCCGTCGAGCAAAAGCGCGAAGTCGGGAAGACCGAGATCGTTCTGCTTGCCGGTGGAATCACGGCGGAGCGCCACGGCCTGGTCTTCCTTGACCGCCTTGGTGTCCCAGAGCAGGCGGCCGATCAGCGTCGATTTGCCGTCGTCAACGCTGCCGCAGGTGATGAGGCGCAGCGGACGGCTGTCACGAACGGCCTTCAACAGCTCGGCAGAAAGTAGGGGCTCGGAAGAGGGCAGGGCGACAGCGCTTGCGGAATTGGCAACGTTCATCTCAGAAATATCCTTCACGCTTCTTCTTTTCCATGGAGCCGGACTGGTCGCGGTCGATGGCGCGGCCCTGGCGTTCGGACACGGTGGCAATTTCAAGTTCGGCAATGACCGCGTCGAGGGTCGTCGCTTGCGAGGGGATGGCGCCGGTCAGCGGAAAGTCGCCGAGCGTGCGGAAGCGAATCATGCCTTCCTGCCTGACTTCGCCGGGCAGCAGTTCGAGCCGCGGGTCTTCGGCGAGGATCATCATCCCGTCGCGTTCGACAAAGGGTCGCTTCTTGGCGTAGTAAAGCGGAACCAGCGGAATATCCTCGGCCTGAATGTAGCGCCAGATATCGACTTCGGTCCAGTTGGAGAGCGGAAAGGCGCGCACGCTTTCGCCCTTCTTGATCATGCCGTTATAGACGTTCCAGAGTTCCGGCCGCTGGTTGCGCGGGTCCCAGCGGTGGTCAGGTGTGCGGAAGGAATAGATGCGTTCCTTGGCGCGGCTCGCCTCTTCGTCGCGCCGTGCGCCGCCGAAGGCGGCATCGAACCCGCCGGCATCAAGCGCCTGGCGTAGCCCCTCGGTCTTCATGATGTCGGTAAAGGTCGCCGAGCCGTGGGTGAACGGCGTAACGCCCTCGGCGGCACCGCGCGGATTGATATGCTCGATCAGGTCGAGATCGAAGTCCTTGGCGGTCTGGTCGCGAAAGGCGATCATCTCCGAAAACTTCCAGCCGGTGTTCACATGCAGCAGCGGGAAGGGCACACGGCCGGGATAGAAAGCCTTGCGCGCCAGGTGCAGCAGCACGGACGAGTCTTTGCCGATCGAATAGAGCATGACGGGACGCTCGAATTCGGCGGCAACTTCGCGGAAGATATGGATGCTCTCGTTTTCAAGCGCCTTTAGATGTGGATCGAGCGGCGGCTTGACGCTCTGCGGATTGTGCAGCTCCGTATCGGGGCGGCTATCGGGCATTTTGAACTCCAGAACTTTTGACATTTTGCGACCCGGACTTTGCTGGTCGGCATGATACGATCAATTGGTTTCCGAAAGGCTGGCGGCGGGAAAACCGCGCTCTCTTGCCATGGACCGGAAACCGGCGGGTATTTACTGGGCGACCACTGCGGCTTCTTCGTGAACGTGCAGGCCGCATTCGCGGGTCTGGTCGTTCTCCCACCACCAGCGGCCGGCGCGCTCCGGCTCGCCAGGCTTGATGGCGCGGGTACAGGGCTCGCAACCGATCGAGGGATAGCCGCGCGCATGCAACGGGTTCACCGGAACGCCATTGTCGCCGACATAGGCGCGGATGCGCTCGATATCCCAATCGGCCAGCGGATTGACCTTCAGCATGTTGCGATCGGCATCATATTCGACGAATGGCGTGTCGGCGCGATTAGCCGATTGCCCGCGGCGCAGGCCGGTGACCCAGATGGTGGCGCCGGCAAGCGCGCGCGCCAACGGCTTGACCTTGCGCACACCGCAACAGGCATGCCGTGCCTCGACGCTTTCGTAAAAGCCATTCATTCCATATTGCGCCGCATAGGCGTCGATATCGGCCTTCTCGGGCTCGAAGCGCTGGATCTTGATATCGTACTGGTTTTCCGTCTCATCGATCAGCGCCAGCGTCTCGGCAAAAAGCCGGCCGGTCTGCAGCGTCGCGACATCGATCGGCAGACGGTGGATGCCGATTTCGGCCGTGATTACCTGATCCTCGATGCCAAGGCTGGTCGTGAATACCGCGCGTCCACCGAGGCTTGCTGCTAGAGACAGCCGGCCGGACAGATCGAGAGCGGCAAACTGGCTGTTGAGCGTGGCGGTGTTTTCGATCGCGTCGATGGCAGTCATGGGAGAATCCTGTCCTGATATTGCCCGGAGTATCGCAGTTCAGGAACCGAGGGGACAGGAAAAGCGATTTCGAAACTATCGCCCGAAGAGCAAATATCTCTCTGAAGACAGTCCGGCAGGGAAAACCAGACGCCTCCGCAGTCATTGCAGGCGAAAATCACAAGACGCTTTCGCCGAATGGAAAACGCAAACTAGCAGTCTATTGCGTTAATGTCTATCGAAATAGTAGACTTACACGTCGTTTGTCAAATGGAAATCCGAAGTGATGGAAAATCGCATGGAAATTGCCGAAATTCGCCCCAAATCCGACCTGAACTGCTTAATGAAGGGGCGACGAGGCATCTGAATTTCCAAGGGTTTCAGCTGTGTTCAAATTCCGTTCAGACTGGCCGTGCCATAGATTTCAGAACAACTTCGAAACTGTAGGCAGATCGCTGCCGGATGTGTGTGTTGACGGTTTGAAATGATCACCCAAAAAGCAAGATATGCACTTCGGGCGCTGGCCGCGCTGGCTCAAGTCGATCCCGGCGAGCCGATGATGATTTCGGATATTGCCGAGCAGCAGACAATCCCGAAGAAATTCCTCGAGCAGATCCTTCTCGAGCTCAAGCATCAGGGCATCGTTGCCAGTCGCCGTGGCAAGCAGGGCGGCTATCTGCTGCTAAAGCCTGCCGACGAAATCACCTATGGCGAAATCCTGCGCATCATCGATGGCCCGATCGCGCCGCTGCCCTGCCTGTCGATCACCGCCTATCGCAAGTGCGACGATTGCGACGGCGAGCAAACCTGCGAAATTCGCCACGTCTTCGCCAAAGTGGCCGACGCCACCCGCAAGGTCCTATTCTCGACGACGATCGCCGACACGGCGGCGCTGCCGGCGGGGGCGGAGATTACGCGGCTGTTGGCTTGAACGGGACCTCGCGGTTTCAATGTGCCCACCTGCTGGAACGAGACGAAGAGGCGGCAAAACGCGCGCTGTCGATCATTGACAGTGGCATGAAGACCCTTGGTGTTTTTCCATTCAGTTGCCGCAAGGCATCCCCCGAAAATCCGTTCCTTCGCGAACTCGTCATGCCGTTCGGATCAGCCGCCTACGTGCTGCTGTTCGAAATTGGCGATGCAGAATCGGTAACGATCCTGGCTGTTCGGCATCAGCGCGAAGACGACTACCACTGACCTCTCCACCGCCCTACCTGTCACTCACCTGCCACCTCGGATTGATCCAGGGTTCCTGGTTCGACCGTGCCGCGGGTGCGCGGCCGAGGATGTGGTCGGCTGCCTTTTCGCCGGTCATGATCGAAGGGCCGTTGAGATTGCCGTAAGTGAGGCTCGGGAAGATCGAACTATCGGCAACGCGCAGGGCCTCAATGCCGATGATGCGCGTTTCTGGGTCGACGACCGCCATCGGATCGTCCTTTGCGCCCATCTTGCAGGTGCCGCAGGGGTGGTAGGCGCTTTCTAGGTGCTCGCGCAGGAAGGCATCGATCTCCTCGTCGGTCTCGACATTGGCGCCGGGCTGTATTTCAGCGCCGCGATATTGATCGAAGGCTTGCTGCCCGAAGATTTCGCGGGTCAGCCGGACGCAGTGGCGGAATTTCTCCCAGTCCTCGGCATGGCTCATATAGTTGAAATTGATGACCGGATCCGCGTTCGGGTCGGCGGATCTGAGCGTCACCGCGCCGCGCGATTTCGACAGATTGTAGCCGACATGGACCTGGAAGCCGTGGCTCTTTGCCGCCGCCTTGCCGTCATAGCTGATGGCGACGGGCAGGAAATGATACTGGATATCGGGCTGCTTGACACCAGGAGCGGAGCGCAGGAAGGCGCAGGCCTCGAACTGGTTCGAGGTGCCGAGCCCCGATCTCGTGAACATCCACTGCGCGCCCGCAACCCCCTGCCAGAACCAGGGAAGCCAGGAATAAAGCGACACTGGCTTGGTACTGACCTGCTGGAAATAGAACTCCATATGGTCTTGCAGATTGGCGCCGACGCCGGGGCGATCGACTTTCACCTCGATGCCCATGTCCTTGAGATGTCCAGCCGGTCCGATGCCGGAAAGCATCAGCAGCTTCGGCGAATTGAACGACGACGCAGCCACGATGACCTCGCGGTTTGCCTTGATGACCTCGATTTTGCCGCCGCGTTCGACCTCGACGCCGGTGGCGCGGCCGTTCTCGATCACGATCCTGCGGGCAAAGCAGCGGATCAGTTCGACATTCGGCCGCTTCAGGGCGGGTCGCAAATAGGCATTGGCCGCTGACCAGCGACGGCCGCGATAGATGGTCTGTTCCATCAGGCCGAAGCCTTCCTGCTTGCTGCCGTTGTAGTCGTCCGTCGCCTCGAAGCCGGCCTGCTTGCCGGCCTCGATGAAGGCGTGGAATAGCGGATTGGTAAAGCCGCCGCGCTGGACATGCAGTGGCCCGTCGGTACCGCGCCAGCCGTCCTCGCCGCCGTGGGTATGCTCCATTCGCTTGAAGTAGGGCAGCACGTCGGCATAGGCCCAGCCGCGGGCGCCGAGATCCTCCCAGCGGTTGAAGTCCTCGGCGTGGCCACGGACATAGACCATGCCGTTAATCGAGGACGACCCGCCGATCACTTTGCCCCGCGGCGCGGTGATCCGCCGGTTGTTGAGGTTCGGCTCCGGCTCCGAGTAGTAGCCCCAGTTGTACCGGTCCATGCTCATCGGCCAGGCAAGCGCTGCCGGCATCTGGATGAACGGCCCAAAATCGCTGCCGCCATATTCCAGCACGATCACCGAATGCTTGCCGTCTTCCGACAGGCGGTAAGTCATGGCGGAGCCTGCCGAACCCGAACCGATGATGACGAAATCTGCTTGCTGCATGTTATCTTTCCAATGCCGCCTAATCCTTCGAGGCCCGTCCTTCGGCCGGGCACCTCAGGATGAGGGAATTTGCCTTACCTGCGCAGAAGAAATTTGCTTCAAGAGGAAGGAGGCAGTGAGCTTCTGTCTTTCCACAAGGCCCCCGCCAGCCCCATCAATAAGGCGCCACCACCGGCCCCATCGCCACATACACCGTCTTCAATTCGCTATAATGCTCCAGCGCCGCCAGTGAGTTTTCCCTGCCGAAGCCTGATTGTTTCGAGCCGCCGAAGGGCATCTCGACGGGGCAGAGGTTATAGGTGTTGATCCACAACGTCCCTGCCTCCAGCCTGTCGACCACGCGATGGGCGCGGGTGATGTCAGAGGTGAAGACGCCGCCGGAAAGGCCGAATTCGGTGGCGTTGGCGCGGGCGATCACCTCATCCTCGCTGTCGAAATCGAGCACGCACATGACAGGCCCGAAGATTTCCTCGCGAGCGATTGTCATTCCGTCGGTGACATCGGCAAAGACGGTTGGCTGGATATAATAGCCTTCGCCGGAGACATTGTTGGGGATGCCGCCGCCGGCGATCAGCGCCGCGCCTTCGGCCTTGCCTTGTGCGATGTAGGAGAGCACCTTTTCGCGCTGCGCCCAGGAGACCATCGGGCCGACCTGCGTCGCCTCGTCCATCGGGTCGCCGATGATCATCGCCTCGGTGCGGCCCTTCAGTCGCTTCAGGAACTCGTCTTTGATCTTCCTGCTGACGAAGACCCGGGTGCCGTTCGAGCAGACCTGGCCGGTCGAATAGAAATTGCCGAGCATCGCCCCGCCGATGGCGCTGTCGATATCGGCATCGTCGAAGACGATCAGCGGCGACTTGCCGCCGAGTTCCATCGTGACATGCTTGAGGCTTCCTGCCGCCGCGGCCGCGACCTTGCGTCCGGTCGGAACGGAACCGGTCAACGAAACCTTGGCGACATCGGGGTGGTTGACCAGCAGCGGCCCGGTATCGCGGTCGCCCTGGATGACATTGTAGAGCCCTTTCGGAAGCCCGGCCTCCAGCAATATCTCCGCGATCTTCAGCGCGCCAAGCGGCGTGTTTTCAGACGGCTTGAAGACCATGGCATTGCCGGCGATCAGCGCCGGAGCGCCCTTCCAGCAAGCGATCTGCTGCGGATAGTTCCAGGCGCCGATACCGACGCAGACGCCGAGCGGCACGCGCTTGGTGTAGGCAAAGTCCCCGCCCAGCGGGATGTAGGAGCCGTTGAGGCCGGCAGCCGCGACGCCGCCGAAGAATTCGAAGCTGTCGGCGCCTGAGGTCGGGTCGGCAACCATCGTCTCCTGGATCGGCTTGCCGGTGTCGAGGGTCTCAAGTTCCGATAGTTCGCGGTTGCGCTCGCGCATGATCTCGGCTGCCCGCTTCAGGATGCGGCCGCGTGCCGTCGGGCTCATTGCCGCCCATTCCGGCTGGGCCCGTTTTGCCGACGCGATCGCCATCTCTACGATTGCGGGCGTTGCCGCATGCAGCCGGGCGATCACCTCGCCGGTCGCCGGATAGATGCTTTCGATGACGGTGCCGTCAGTGTCCTCGACATATTCGCCGTCGATGAAGTGCGAGGCTTTCGGTTGGGCTTTCATCTTTATTCTCCGCGCGGATAGCGTTTGGATTCTTCGAGGATGTTGAGGTCCATATGGTTGCGCATGTAGCGCTCCGAGGCCCGCTGCAAGGGCTGGTGGTCCCAGGGATAATAGGCGCCGTTGCGCAGCGCCTCGTAGACCACCCAGCGCCGCGCCTGGCTTTCACGCACCGCCGCGTCGAAGGCGCCCATGTCCCAGCGCTCTTCCCGCTTGCGGCGGAAAACTGCGACAATCTCTGCGAATTCAGGATCGTCGGCAAGATTGGCGAGCTCCAGCGGATCGGCCTCGAGATCGAAAAGCTGATCGGGATCGAGCATGCAGTGGATATATTTCCACTTGCCCTCGCGGATGCCGACGATCGGCGCGTAAGAACCCTCGGCCGCATATTCCATCAGCACCGGTTCGGTGCGCGGAACGCCGTTCATCATTGGCACCAGGCTCATCCCGTCGGTCCACGGCTTGACCTCGTCCATGGAAATGCCGGCAAGGGCCGCGAGCGTCGGCGTCACGTCGAGGTTCGATGTCGGGGTCAGGTGCAATTCCGGCTTGATGCCGGGACCCGCAACCATCAGCGGCACGCGGGCCGAGCCCTCGAAGAAGTTCATCTTGAACCACAGCCCGCGCTCGCCAAGCATGTCGCCATGATCCGAGCAGAATAGGATGAAGGTGCTGTCGAGCATCCGCGTCCGCGTCAGCGTGTCGACCAGTTCGCCGACCTTCTCGTCGAGATAGGAGATATTGGCGAAATAGGCCTGCCGCGAACGCCGGACGTTTTCGTCGGTCACAACGAATTTGTCGTAGTCGCAGGAATGGATGATCCGCTTTGAATGCGGATCAAGCTGATCCTCGGGCAAAGCGCCGATCTCGGGTTTCAGTTGCTCACAGCCCTCGTAAAGATCCCAGAATTTCCGGCGCGCGACATAAGGGTCGTGGGGATGGGTAAAGGAGACAGTCAGGCACCATGGACGGCGGCCCTGATCGTCGTTTTCGCGGCTGAGGTGATAGAGCTTCTGGTTGGCGAGGAAGGCGACCTCGTCGTCATATTCCATCTGGTTTGTGATCTCGGCGACCCCTGCACCGGTGACCGAGCCGAGATTGTGGTACCACCAGTCGATCCGCTCGCCGGGCTTGCGATAATCCGGCGTCCAGCCGAAATCGGCAGGATAGATATCGGTCGTCAGCCGCTCCTCGAAACCGTGCAGCTGGTCAGGCCCGACGAAATGCATCTTGCCAGAAAGCGCCGTGTAGTAGCCGGCGCGGCGAAGATGGTGGGCATAGGTCGGGATCGAGGAAACATATTCGGCAGCATTGTCGTAGACATTCGTCCGGCTCGGCAGCTGCCCGGCCATCAGGGAAGCGCGGGCAGGGGCGCAAAGCGGCGACGACGTGTAGTTGTTGCGAAACCGCGCCGACCGGGCGGCAAGCGCCTTCATATGAGGCGCATGCAGAAAATCTGCAGGACCGTCGGGAAAGAACTTCCCGTTGAGCTGATCGACCATGATGATCAGGATGTTCGGCTTGGTCTCAGTCACGGGTCGATCCTCTGGCGATTATGAAACTAGCACTGAGACGTCGAGCCCTCATCCTGAGGTGCAATTCGAAGAATTGCCTCGAAGGACGAGGGCGCCTGCTCCCATGTGCGCGAATTTGCGCAGTCAACCGGCCTCGGCCCCGGCCCGCGTGGTTCGAGACGGCCCTTCGGACTTCCTCATCATGAGGGCTGGAGCATGCAGCCGCAGATCCGCATATCATATGCGATCACCCCTCTTCACGTCGGGGGAGAGGACGACGGAGGCTGCTGCACCCCCTTCGCCCCGCTTGCGGGGGGGAGGTGCCCGAAGGGCGGATGAGGGGCCATTCCAAGCTCCGTCGAATGCCGCAAGCTGCATCGTCAGATAGTCCTCCGTCAGCGCGATCGAGGCCTCGATGCCGATCGGGGCTGAGCGGAGACTTTGGCGGATATAGAGCCCGTCGATCATCGCGGCTGCGCCTTCGGCGATGCGTTCCGCGTCATCATCAGGGCAGAGCGGCCGAAGATTGGCAAGAAGGTTCGAACGCAGGCGCCGGGCATAGATGACGAGGAAGCGCCGTGTTTCCTCGGAGCGTTGCGCCTCGGCGTAGAAGGCAAGCCAGGCGGCGATGGTCTCGGAGGCGAACTGGTCCGCCTGGAAGCTGACGCGGATGACGCCTGACAGTCTTTCGCGAGGGCTGCCGCCAAGCCTGAGCGCCGTCACCGTATCGTTGCGCAGCTGCCTTAGAAGGGAGCGGATCGTTTCGAGCAGCAGGTGCTCCTTGCTGCCGAAATAGTGATGTGCCAGCGCGGGCGACACGCCAGCCTCCCGCGCGATCTCCGACATGGTGACGGAAAGCGAGCCGTGATCGCCGATCACGCGCAACGCCGCATCCACCAGCGCCTTGCGGCGCACCGTCTCCATTCCGACTTTCGGCATAAATGTTCCCCTAGGAGGGCAATAGTATTTTTGATTGACGGATCAATCAATAAAAAACTTCGCTATATTTATTTTCGCTCAAAGGTGGTGAAAAACTTGACGACTAGCGTGGCTGGCACATCTAGCTCATAATTCCTGTTAGACAACAGCAACGGATAAGCGGTGAGATCATGGTCAATGTCCTGGATGAACTGCCGACGTCGGCGATGCGTGCGAAGTGGGGTTGGTTCGTGGCGCTCGGCGTGTTGCTGCTTGCCTGCAGCTTCATCGCCTTTGGCAACTTGTTCATCGCAACTGTGGTATCCGTCTATTATGTCGGCATGCTGATGCTGATCGGCGGCATCATCTACCTGGTGCATGCCTTTCAGATCCGGACCTGGGAGCACATTCTGACCTGGGTGCTGAGCGGCCTGCTCTACACGATTGCCGGCATCTGCGCCTTCGCCAACCCTGTTCTCACTTCGACAGTCCTGACGCTGCTTCTCGCCGTCACTCTTGTTGTCGCGGGCGTCCTGCGCATCTGGGTCGGCCGTCGCCTGAAGTCATCGCGCGGATGGGGCTGGATCCTCTTCGGCGGCATCGTCACCGTCCTTGCAGGCGTCGTAATCGTTATTGGCTGGCCTGTGAATAGCCTGTGGATACTCGGGATGTTTTTGGCGATAGATCTGTTCTTTCAAGGCTGGACGTTGGTCGCCTTCGGGCTTTCCATCAAAAAATGACACCGGTGGATAAGGGGTAAAACGGGGAGTAACGAAACACTACTTTTTGACAAGAAGTGTGAGCAGGCGTAACCTTATTGGGTAGCCGTCGTCGACGGCCAGGATGTTGCGAGGCGTCCTGACGACCAAGGCACTGGCGATAGATCGCCGGACCCATGACGAGAAGGGTCATGCGTCTCCCCTGAGCAGGGCTCTGCTCGTTGGTCAAATGGGAGGAATATCATGCCGATGGTAACCGTTTCCATCTCTCCGCTACAGGTCGCCGGCATCCGCGCCGCGATAGACAACGGCACCTATGCCTCAAGCAGCGAAGTCGTGCGCGAGGCTCTGCGCATGTGGGATGCGGCACGCAAGCGCGGCGAACTGTGCGATGTCAGGCGTGCGGCCAATTCCCCTGACGACGAGCCAAGAAGCGGCAGTCGTTGCGTGGCCGATATGTTTGCCGATTACGAGGCGGAGCAGCGCCGCCAAGCCTAACGCCTTGATCATCCGACCAGCCTGCAAGACGTAGTGTCATAAATGCTGCAACCCATAGTTGCGAGTGTGTGTCTGCAGTTGCATTTTCACAAAAGTTTCATGAAGGCGAAAGGTTTCGTTGATTGTTCCCGACGAAGGTCGCATTCAATATGAAACTGGAAATGCTGTGGAGACCGCATGTCAGTGGCTGCCGCTACCGAACAGGGAATACTACGCCGCTACGCCAGCGACCAGCTTGTGACCTTGGCGAAGGTCGTTGTCGAAAGTGCCTTTCAGCCGATCGTCGAGGCCGGCACCGGCGCGATCTTCGGCTATGAATCCCTGATGCGCGGACAGGAGCGGATCGGCTTCGAAAGTCCCATCGAAATCCTCGACGAAGCCGAGCGCATCGGCCAGCTTCTGCCGCTCGAACAGATGATCGCGAGCAGGGCGCTCGCGAAATTCCTGACGCTTGCCAATCGGACGACCGCCACGCTTTTCCTCAATCTCGACGTCAGGTTGATTGCCAAAGGCGAAGAGCTCCTGGATGGCCTGTTGCAGCATTTGAAAAATGCCGGCATTGCGCCGTCGTCCATCTGCTTCGAGTTGTCCGAGCGCTTCGACAACAGCAAGGTCCCCGAATTTGCCGCCCTGGTCGCCAAGATGCGCAAGTCGGGTTTCAAGCTTGCGGTCGATGACTTCGGCGTCGGCCATGGAGAGATGAAGCTGCTTTGCGACCACGCGATCGATTATCTGAAGATCGACCGCTATTTCATTGCCGATATCGACGCCAATGCCCGCAAGCGCCATCTCCTGAAGAACGTCGTCAATATCGCCCATGTGCTCGGGACGCGGGTCGTGGCCGAAGGCATCGAGACCGAAGCCGAATTCCTGGTCTGCCGCGATTTCGGCGTTGACTTGGTCCAGGGTTGGTTCATCGCCCGGCCGACGACCCTGGTCAACGAGTTGAAACCCTCCTTTCCGCATCTGCGGGACCTTGGAAAGCCCAAGGTCAACCATCAAGCGCTGGATGAAATTCTCATCCGCAAGCAGATCGAGATGCTTCCGACCGTCAACGAGAACGACAACATCGACAGCGTCTTCGAACTTTTTCGGCGAAATCCGCGCCAGTCCTTCTTTCCCGTCGTCAGCGCCGACAACGAGCCGCGCGGCATCATCCCCGAATATCACCTTAAGGAATATATCTATCAGCCCTTCGGCCGCGAGCTCCTGAAGAACAAGGCCTATGCGCGGGCGATCTCGCATTTTATCGAGAAGGCGCCGATTGTATCGCTCGATTCTGGCGCCGACAGGCTGCTTGAGATCTTCGCCAACATGGAAGGCAGCAGCTGCCTGATTGTGACCGAGAACATGCGCTACGCCGGAATCGTCTCGGCAGCCTCCCTTCTCAAGGTTATCAACGAAAAGCAGTTGAAGGTCGCCCAGGACCAGAACCCCCTGACCAGCCTGCCCGGCAACCGCGCCATCGGCGAATTCATGCAGGCAGCCGTGCGAGACGGCGACGCGACGCGCCATTTCTGCTATTGTGACTTCGACAATTTCAAGCCGTTCAACGATGCCTACGGCTTCCATCTCGGAGACCACGCGATCTCCCTCTTTGCCTCGCTGATGCGCCGCTATTTCTTTGCCGACCACCACTTCCTTGGGCATGTCGGCGGCGACGATTTCTTCATCGGCGTCACTGGCTCGACCGCCTGCGAACTGCGCGGGCTGGTCGATCGGCTGCTTGAAGATTTCCACACTGGTGTGTTTGCCCTCTATTCGCAGCAGGATCGCGTCGCCGGCCGAATAAAGGGCCATGATCGCAGCGGCGCCGAGGTCTTCTTTCCCCTGATGCGCTGCTCGATCGGAGTGCTCGAATTGCCGAGGGGTCTAGTCATCGACGATATCAGCCGCGTCGGCACCGCCATTGCCGGCATCAAGGCGAAGGCCAAGGAAAGCAACAGCGGCGTCGTCTTCCATCCGATCGGCGACGCGCATTAAACCTGCCCGACCGAGACCAAATGCCGCCCTTGCCGTCTTCCTCCTTCCCAAGCCTGCCCCTCTGAACTATGTCCATACGTCTGAGGAGACGGAGGAGAATCGGCCGATGAATTTGCCAACCGAGATGCGTTACGTGGCGCTTCCGACCTTCGGCCCCCCGGAGGCGATGACGATCGCCAAGGGGCCGCTTCCTGTTCTGAAAGCCGGCGAGATCCTGGTTCGCGTCGAGGCGATCGGCGTCAACCGGCCCGATATCGCCCAGCGCCAGGGCATCTATCCGCCGCCGAAGGACGCAAGCCCAATCCTCGGCCTCGAGATAGCGGGGGAGGTTGTGGACGTCGGTCACGGCGCCAGCGAATTCGCCATCGGCAACAAGGTCTGCGGCCTGACCAATGGCGGCGCATACGCTGAATATTGCGTCCTGCCCGTCGGCCAGGCGCTCCGCTTCCCGAACGGCTACGATGCAACCAAAGCGGCGGCACTGCCCGAAAACTATTTCACCGTCTGGGCCAATCTCTTTCAGATGGCCGGCCTGACCGAGGGAGAAAGCGTGTTGATCCACGGCGGATCGAGCGGCATCGGCACGACGGCGATCCAGCTTGCCTATGCTTTCGGCGCCGAGGTCTTCACGACGGCGGGCACGAAGGAAAAATGTGAAGCCTGCGAGAGGATCGGCGCCAGGCGCGCCATCAACTATCGCGAGGAAGATTTCGCCGAGGTCATCAAGGCTGAAACCACCCACGGCGTCGACGCCATTCTCGACATGGTCGGCGCTGACTATCTCGAACGCAACCTCGCCTCGCTTGCCAAGGACGGCTGCCTGTCGATCATCGCCTTTCTCAGCGGTTCGATGGCGGAAAAAGTCAATCTCGCACCGATCATGGTCAAGCGCCTGACAATAACCGGCTCGACCATGCGCCCGCGCACGGCAGAGGAAAAACGCGCCATCCGCGACGAACTATTGGCTGAGGTCTGGCCGCTGCTCGACGCCGGCACCATAGCCCCACTGATCGACCGAACCTTCCCCTTCGAACAGGTTGCCGACGCCCACAGGCTGATGGAAGAGAGCAGCCATATCGGCAAGATCATGCTGACGGTTGAATAGACGCAAAGCAGGCGGATCCTGTCCCGAAGATGTTGGCAATCCTCAGCCTAGGCGCTAACAATGCGCCGACCAAATCTATGAGAAAGCGCCTTGATGTCAAATCCTGTCTGTGTCGAAGTCACCCGCGGAAATCTCGTCGAAAGCCGGCATCGCGCCTCGGTGGTGGTTGTCGATGGTGACGGCAAGGTGGTCTTTTCACTCGGGGATATCGATGCGGCCGTCTTTCCGCGCTCGGCGTGCAAGGCGATGCAGGCCTTGCCGCTGGTCGAAAGTGGTGCTGCGGATGCCTATGGCTTTGGAAACAAGGAACTTGCGCTGGCCTGTGCGTCGCATAGCGGCGAGGACGAGCATGTGGCGCTCGCCGCATCGATGCTGGCGCGGGCCGGCTGCAATGTGGAAACGCTCGAATGCGGTGCCCACTGGTCGTTCGACCAGAAGACGCTGATCCACCAGGCGCGCACGCTGGACAAGCCGACCGCGCTGCACAACAATTGCTCCGGCAAGCATTCGGGTTTCGTCTGTGCCTGCTGCCATCAGGGCGTCGATCCCAAGGGCTATGTCGGCTACGACCATCCGCTGCAGCAGCAGATCCGCGACACGATGCAGAGCCTCACGGGTGCAGCACTCGGCGTCGACAATTGCGGCACGGACGGCTGCTCGATCCCCAGTTATGCCGTGCCGCTCAAGGGCCTTGCCCACGGCTTTGCCAGGATGGCAACCGGCACCGGCCTCGAGCCCCTGCGCGCAAAGGCTTCCCGCCGATTGTTCGAAGCCTGCATGGCCGAGCCATTCTACGTCGCCGGCACCGGCCGCGCCTGCACCAAGCTGATGGAAGTCGCTCCCGACCGCATCTTCGCCAAGACCGGCGCAGAGGGCGTCTTCTGCGCCGCGATCCCGCAGCAGGGCATCGCCATAGCCCTGAAATGCGATGACGGCGCAAGCCGCGCTGCCGAAGCGATCGTGATGGCGACCCTTGCCCGTTTCTTCGAAAAGGGCGGGGATGTCCATGCAGGACTGATGGCGATGGCGAACAAATCGCTGAGCAACTGGAACGGCATCCATGTCGGCGATATCTGGGTGACGCCAGCCCTGACAGCGTGATTGTGCCGAACTCGCTCACCTTCACCGGCATTTAACCTATTGCTAATATAAGTCAAACAAAGGCCGCTGGCTGCTGATGCGGCGATCGGGCTTTAGCGTAGACTTTGCTCGTATGATTTCGTCTTGGCCACTGAGGGTGAGGGATGTTCGCGGGTCGTTATCTCTGGTGGAGTTTGATTGCGATCGCGGGGTTCCTGTTCTTCGCGGTCTATTTTGACTATGTCAGCTGGGCGATCGTTCAATGCTCCGGCTGCGCCAAGGGCTCGGGCTCCTGTGGGCCACTCGTCCTCTTTCTCTCGGAAACGGTAAAGCCCGGCGGCTTCTGGCTTGCCGGCGCCATATTGTTCGTGTGCACGATTGGCCGCATCCATTATCTCAAACTCAGTCCCCTCTGGCATTTGGTTGTGGCTGCCTGGTTTCTGGCGATCGGACCGTTTCCGCTGCTATTTTCCAATATCTGGCATGGAGAATTGCAGCTCGAAGCGATCATCGACGCCTTCCCGATACCGCTGCTGTTCCTCGCTGCCTTCGGTGCCTATCTGGCGCTGCCTTTCGAGGATGATGGTCGCAGGCCCTTCAGCGGCTGGCGCCCGCTGCACTATGCCGTCGCGCTTGCGGCTGGCCATTCCGCGCTTCTTGTCATCTCCGACAGCCCGGGCCTACCGGCCTTCCTTTCGAAGGAATTCGACCTGACGCATCTCGCAGCCATGATCGCCGACGCACAGCCCCGAATGGCCTTCGCCCTTCGGCTCGGCGGCGCCGACGATGCGCCGTCCTATGTTGTCCTCGCCTTCTTTGTCCTGTCCCTGCTAGCGAGCCTTGCGCCCGACAGATGGACGCAAGCGGGAGCGGCATCGCTTCAGCCGTTCATGCCGGCAGGATCACCACGCCGGCGGTCCGGTAGGGTGTGAGAACGTCTTCGCCAAGCGCAAGCGGCACGATCAGCGCCGATATGGCCTCAAGCGGCAGGATATGGCAGGGCGACACGGCATCGAGCTTTTCGCCAGTCGCTGCCACATAGGTCTGGCCGGAGCATTGGGCGATATGCCGCTTGATCGCCGCTTCCTCGACATTGCCGGTCGACAGACCCCTCGCCGGATGGATCGCGGTGACCCCCAGAAAGAAGATATCCGGCCGGATCGTCGAGATCGCCGCCATCGCTACTGCACCGGTCGCGACCATCGAATGCTTGTAGAGTGAGCCGCCGATCAGGATCACCTCGGCGCTTGGATGGTGCTCGAGTTCGCCGGCGATCGTCGGGCTGTGGGTGACCACGGTGAAGGCGAATTCGCGTGGCAGCTGCCGGGCGATCTCCGCCGTTGTCGTCCCGCCATCGAGAAAGATCATCTGCCCGGGCTTTACCATCCCCGCCGCATAGAATCCGAGCCGCTGCTTTTCCTTCGACGCCAGGTTTCGACGGGTGGAAAAATCCGGCAGCTCCGGCGCGATCGGCAACGCGCCGCCGTGGACGCGCGTAAGCACGCCCTCTGCTGCCATTTCGCGGAGATCGCGGCGGATCGTGTCTTCGGAGAGATTTAGATTTTCCGCGACCTGCTTGGCGATCACCTGTCCCTCCCTGCGCAGGATATCGAGGATTGTCGCTTGACGTTTATGGGTCAGCATGTGCGCTCCTGCACGAAATTGCTCACTTCGTTGTACGTTAGTCGAGATGACTCGACATTCAAGAAAATAAACGCATATTCGTGCAAATACCTGCATGACGCGGGGTGAAGAAGGAGATGGATATGTTGATCTTGATTGCCGGCCCCTATCGTTCGGGCACTGGAGACGACCCGGTGAAGATGGCCGAGAACCTCGCGCGGCTGGAAGCGCCGTCCCATACTCTGTTCAAAGCCGGCCACCTGCCGATGATCGGCGAATGGGTGGCGCTGCCGGTCTGGAACGCCGCGGGCGGGACAACCGTCGGCGACGAGCTCTACGAAGAGATCTTTCATCCGACCGCCGGCAGATTGCTGGCACTCTGCGACGGCGTCCTGCGGCTTGAAGGCGCCTCCAAGGGTGCTGACAACGACGTCCGCATCGCCCGCGAGCGTGGTATCCCCGTCTGGCATCGCCTCGAAGATGTCCCCGGCTGCGCCTGAGGGCCATGGAAATGGAGCCGGGCGATCACGCCCGGTTCCGGCTCGCGCATCATTTCCCGATCTGGCAATCAACACCGTTTCCGCCGAGCGGCGAACGCGCTATATCTGCCAGTCAAAGGGAGAGAAGAATCAGCATGCTGACATTGTATTTTGCGCCGGGTACGTGCGCTCTCGCCAGCCTCATCGCTCTTGAAGAGAGCGGCCTTGCCTATGAAGGCAAGCGGATCGATACAGGCAAGGGCGAGCAGCTGACGCCGGAATATCTGGCAATCAATCCCAAGGGACGCGTCCCGGCGATGGTGACCGACCGAGGCACCCTGACCGAGACGCCCGCTATTCTTGCCTATATTGCCCAGGTGGCCTCTTCGGCGCGGCTCGCTCCGCTTGAGGATTTTTTTGCGTTCGGCCGGATGCAGGCCTTCAACAGCTACCTCTGCTCGACGGTGCACATAAACCACGCTCATGGCCGCCGCGGCAGCCGCTGGACGGACGATGCCGCTGCGATCGAGACGATGAAGGCGAAGGTGCCCCAGACGATGGGCGACAGCTTTGCCGTCATCGAGGAAAAGATGCTGGCCGGTCCCTGGGTCATGGGTGAAAACTATTCGGTCGCCGATGCCTATCTCTTCACTATGAGCCGCTGGCTTACCGGCGACGGCGTCGACCGGGCCCGCTTTGCCAAAGTGGACGCCCATCATGCCCGCATGCTGGAGCGGCCGGCCGTCCAAAGAGCGCTTGCGCTAGAAAAGGCGTGATCGATCAAGCCTGATCGGTTCTCATCGGCTGGCAAAAAGTGCGGTCTGCAATTTGCGCGGGGCGCGAAAGCGCCACGCATCGACGAGCCTCTGGGTGAGCTCGTCGTCGCCGATGGCAGCCGCCCGCAACGGCAACGAAGGCCATCGGCGATAATGGTCCGTCTGGTAATAGATTTCGGGCGCCATCTCGATCAGCAATTCCTTGTCCACGATGGCGATCGACAGAACGATGGTATCGGCATCCCTAACCGTTGCAAACGCCTTGCCGCCGACCTTGAGCGCCGGCATGCCATAATTCGTCCCGATCTCGACGCCGGGCAGATCGGCTTTCGCTGCCAATCTCTGTAGCCGGTCGTAGACCGTGTCGATGCCGACGTCTGTCATGGAGCAATCCCCGCGGCCTTCGATTGCATCATATAGAAGCGGGCGCGGCTTCCAAGGGTTGGTTCGGTGACGAGGTCTCGCCCCTCAATCTAGCCCTGTCTCCGTTCTATGGCAGGGCAATCGCGTATGAAGGGCACTGAAACCGGGGCCGAGACGTTGAGCCCTCATCCAGAGGTGCAATTCGAAGAATTGCCTCGAAGGACGAGGGCGCTTGCGCCGATGTTCATGGCCTTGCGCAGGCAAGCGGCCCCAAGACCAGCCCTCGTGGTTCAAGACGGCCCTTCTGGCCCCCTCACCATGAGGGCTGGAGCGTGCGACCGCCAATCCGCCTCCTATATGCAACTGCCCTCGTGTTAGAGGGAGAGGGGACGATCGTGTCTGCCGCGCCCGTCCGGTGAGGTCATGTGCGACGGAAGGTGCGCCTATCCCCTTCTCCCCGCCTGCGGGGAGAAGGTTGCCGACAGGCCGGATGAGGGGCACAGGTGCCTGCCAAGATTTGCCGGCATCAGCGGCAAGTCCGCCAATTCCCGCTGCGACATCACTGCCAGATCGGGATGCTGTAGCGGGTCCGCTTCGACGTCGACCCCGTCATACTCAAGGATATGCCTGAAGAAAATCTGCAGCAGCGACATGACTGCCTCCCTTCTTCGTTCGCTGGAAAGCTCGATGAGATCAGCAATCCTGGAACGAAATCCACTTCAATGTCCCTAAAATCGCATCACACCCCGCAATTTTCAATTGAGATTAAAAACTGAATGTTATAGATTTCCTATATGCGAAATCTCAATAGCGTGCATCTTAACGGCCTCAGGGCCCTGGAAGCGGTTGGTCGGTTCGGCTCGTTGCAGGCGGCGGCCGATGAGCTTGGGGTGACGATCGGCGCGGTCAGCCAGCAGATCATCAAGGCGGAGGCCCAGCTGGGACGAAAGCTTTTCGAACGTACGTCGAGGGGCATGGTGGCAACAGAGGCGGGCCTGCCCGTGCTGGCGCGGCTGGGCGAGGGCTTCAACATGTTGTCGCAGGCAGTGTCGGTGGCGCAACGCCAGGACGACACCATCCTAACCGTATCGATCGCGCCGATCTTTGCATCCCGCTGGCTTGTCCACCGCCTCGACCGCTTCGCCGCCGGTTACCCTGACATTCGCCTGCGCATGGACGCGACGACGCAGATCATCGATCCCGGAAGTTCCGATGTCGATATCGCCATTCGCGTCGGGGCAGGCAAATGGCCAGGAGTCAAAGCCGAACTGCTTCTGGCGCAGGAGATTTTTCCGGTCTGCGCACCGGCGCTTGCCGGCCGGCTGACCGCACCGGCCGATATCCTGGCCCTGCCGGCTGTCATCGACGATCGGGCGATGTTCACCTGGGAGACCTGGCTGCGCGAGGTCGGGCTGTCGGGTGCGGCGATGGAGGAACGCCATATCTTTAACGACGCATCGCTATGCCTCGACGCCGTTATCGCCGGGCAGGGGGTCATGCTCGCCTGGCAGACGATGGCATCCTATGCGCTGGAACACGGGCAACTTGTCGACCCCTTCGGCATCCGGGTCCGGACCGGCTTCGGGCACTATTTCGTAACGCCCCAAGGCGTGCGCGAGCCACGGAAAGTCACCGCGTTCAAACGCTGGATCCGCGATGAGATGGCCGAAAGCATGCGATTTTTCGCCTGAGACGGCGACGCGTTATTCGGGTTCCCGCATCCGTGTTGCCTGCATCGCCTTATAGGCTGCGCGAGACTGGCAGCGCTCGATCCAGGCCTTGAGATTGGGGCGGCTGTCGAACAGCGCCTTTTCCGTCTGTACGTAGCGCAGCACCTCGGCGATGTTGAGATCGGCCGCGGTGAAGCGATCGCCGACCATATAGTCGTGCCCGTCAAGCTGCTGTTCGAGAACGTCGAGCGGCCGCTTCAGCGCACGGCAGGCAGCCGCGATCGCGGCCTGTCCGGCCTCGCTGTTTTCCTGGGCGTAGTCATATGTCAGCACGACCCTGATCGTGTGCGGCTCGAGAGTCGTCGCTGCGAAGGTCGTCCACATGATCAATGAACCTTCCTCTTCCGGCGTCCTGCCGGCAAGCGGTCCGCCATATTTGCGGGCGAGATAGAGATTGATGGCCAGCGACTCGTGCATTGCGAAATCGCCGTCCTTGATGGCGGGGATCAGCCCCATCGGGTTGATGGCAACGAACTCCGGCGACATGGTGTTGAAAGGGGCGTCAACGGCCAGCGGGTTGTCGAGGCGCCGCGCCTGGATGACCGGCACAGATTTGAACTCGACGCCGAGTTCCTCCGCCATCCAGTAGTTGCGAGAGGCGCGCGAGCGGTAGACGCCGTAGATCGTCAGCATGATATTCCCCCGATTTTGTCTTGGCCAAGCCTATGCAATCGCCAAGGGAAACGGAAGCAGTCCACGATGATGACGCAATGAAAGCTTTTGATGGGTCGTGTCAGACCAGCCGATTGGATTCGATCGTAAGGTTGGCATAGGCCTTGCTTCCGCCGACGAGGTCCTGAGACCCGGCCGCGTCCCATTGGAAGCCGACGATCGCTCCCTTCGGCACGTTCTCGAACAGGTTGTTGGTAATGACGCAGGCGCCCGCCCCACCGACGATGGTGACGGCGCAGCCGACATTGGCGCGCCTGACGATATTGCCGGTGGCGACGACATTGCGCAAAAAGGTTCCCCAGCCAAGCTTCAGGCCCCAGAGCGGCGCATTTTCGATGACGTTGGAGGCAATCAACGTATCGGCCTCCGCCGATATGCCGATGCCGAAACCGCCGTTCTGGGGGTAGGGTGCTGTCAGCGACAGGTTGCGGATGAGATTGCCGGTGACGCTGGCAAGCCGGCCTCCCTTGTCGAAATTGGCAATGGCGATGCCGTTTGCCGCGCCGTCGATCAGGTTGGCGCTGACAAGGGCGCCCTCGAACTCGAATTCGCAAAAGATCGCCGTTTCACCTGAGCGCAGGCACTGGTTGTCGCTGATTTGAACATCCGACGCCGCGTTTGTTCTAATGGCTGTCAGCGCGCAGTCTGAAATGTGATTGCCGGTAATCATGACATTGTCGGCGCGATAGATGTTTACGCCGTTGCCGTTCTGCCCGGTTCCGCCGTTTTTGGCAGCAATGCGGGAGACGCGATTGCCGGAGATGACAGTGCCGTCCTCGCCCTTTTTCCCCCGGAAGATCAGGATGCCGCCATTGCCGCAATTGTCGACGCGGTTGCCGGTAATCGCAAGGTCTGCGGAGTCGGTCGCAAAGATGCCGGAGCAGGCAGCACCTGATATGGAGCTGCGCTCGATCCGCCCGCCGGAGCGATCGAGCCTGATCCCGTTCTTGCTGCTGCCGACGATCTCGCAATTGTCGATCAGCACTTCGCCGACGCCGGTGAATTGCAGGAGGCCGGCATTGTCCCCGAGCGCGCGGTCGGCGCCGTCGATGACGAGGTCGGACAACTGGATGCGCATGGCGCCATTGGCGGTCATCAGCTGGCCGCCGCCGCCGTAGACGATCCGCGTTGCGCCGGCCACTCCGACCAGTCGCGTATTGTCAGGCAGCGTCAGGTTCGACAGGTTGTATGTGCCGGGCGGCATGAAGACCGCCGCATTGTCGCGGGCAGCGGCTTGGATCATCCCCTGCAACTTGCGGCTTCCATTGCCGGTACCGCCGGCATCGGGTGTCGCCTTGTAGGCGTCGGCCATAAGGGCGCCGCGCGCATCCGGAGACGAGAGATTGGGAAGTTGTGCTGCGAAAGCGCGCGGCGCAAGCGCTGCAGCTGCGACGGCTCCAGTCAGGGCTACGGACAGCTGGCGACGGCTGAACAATATTTAACTCCAAATGTGTTGGCAGATCTGAGCAGGAATAGTACCGCCTCGGATTGCATTGTTATGGGACGGGTTGGGCGGCCTCGCTCACTAGGACACAACTCTTGGACTGTATTGATGTTCCATTTACCCTTCCAATTAAGCGACTTGAAGTAAAGTACTTGTATAAGCAAATCATGTTCAATCTTACCGTCTTCGGGATTGACGTCGACCTTGGAGGGGATGCGCACTATGAACGAAATGAGTGCTGTGCGGTCGTTGGCGGAAGGGGATTTGTCCACGCCGGAGACGGACGGCGAAAAGCTGCTGGCCGTGACGCAGGCTCTGCTCGCAGCCGGCAGTCCCGACCCATCCGAGAGCATCTGGGATCTGAAACTCGGTGCGATCGTTCACGAGCTTCCCGATTTTTTCTTTGTCAAGGATCGCGAAAGCCGCTTCGTCTTCGCCAACGCCGCAACCGCGCGGAGCGCGGGTCTCGACGACCCCTCAGCACTTGCCGGCAGGAGCGACTTCGAGCTTTGGCCGCATGACTATGCGCTGCAATTCCATGCGGTCGAACAGGACATCATGGCCAAAGGTCAGCCGCGGCTCGACATGGAGGAATTGATACCATCCTTGACCGGCGGCAAGACGACTTGCCGACTGACGTCGAAGATTCCCCTGCGAAACGACCGCAATGAGGTCATCGGCCTGATCGGCATTTCCAGAGACATTACCGAGCGAAAGCGTCAGGAACAGTTGCGCCGCCGCCAGGCGGAGCTTCTGGAGATGATCGCTAAGAATGAACCGCTGGAAATGATCCTCGAAGCGCTGGTGCTGCTGGTCGAGGGGGAATTGATCGGTATCAGCGGTTCCATTTTGTTGCTCGATCCTGAAGGCCTCCATCTTTTCCACGGTGCTGCACCGAACATTCCGGCGACCTACAGCAAGCTCATCGACGGCGTCGCCATCGGTCCGAAGGTTGGATCCTGCGGCACGGCGGCGTGGCGCGGCGAGAGGGTGATCGTCTCCGACACCGAGACGGACCCGTTGTGGGAAGATTTTCGCGGTGTCGTTGCGCAATTCAATTTGCGATCCTGCTGGTCGACGCCGATCGTCACCGCGCAGGGTAATGTGTTGGGCACCATCGCCCTTTATTCGCCTGAGGTTCGTGAGCCTCTGGCAAGCGAGCTGGAGCTGGTGGCGGTGGCCACCCATATTGCCGGCATCGCCATCGAGCGCAAACGCTCCGAGGATCGCATCTATTTCATGGCGCATCATGACGACCTGACCGGACTGCCCAACCGGGCCTTCCTGAAGGATCAGATGGCCAAGATTCTCTTTCAAGCGCGACGTCACAAGCGCAAGGTCACAGTTACCTATATTGACCTCGACAATTTCAAGGACATCAACGACAGCGCCGGTCACGGCGCCGGCGACGACGTATTGAAGGAGCTTTCCGCCCGCATGGTCAATTGCCTGCGCGCCTCGGATTTCGTGGTTCGCCTCGGCGGCGATGAGTTCCTCGTTGTCCTCGTCCATCAGGCAAGCCATGATGTCGGCATCGCCCGCCGCCTGCGCGAACTGCAGAAGGCGATCGCCCGCCCGCTAAAGATCCGCGGCAACGAGATCGTCGTCACCTGCAGCATGGGCATCGCCGCCTTTCCTTCAGACGGACATACGCCCGAGGAGCTCTTCGCCAACGCCGATGCAGCAATGTACAGGTCGAAGAGGCTTGGCCGCAACACGATGCAGCACTATGCCGACAAGCGCGATCCGGAGAGTTCCGTGCCGCTCAGCGAAGAGGAAGAATTTCGCTATGCGATCGTCTCGAACCAGCTTTTCGTCGACTATCAACCGCAGGTCGACGTTGCATCCGGCGCGATTATCGGTATCGAGGCACTGGTGCGCTGGGCGCATACGACGCAGGGCGTCCTGCTGCCGGGCCGCTTCATTCCGCTTGCCGAAGATAGCGGCCTGATCATTCCGCTCGGCCTTTTCGTGCTGAACGAAGCTTGTCGGCAGAACAAGCTCTGGCAGCAGATGGGCCTGCCGCCAATGACCGTCGCCGTCAACGTCTCGGCCAAGCAATTCGCTGATCCAGCACTTGCCGAACATGTCGTCGAAGCGCTTGAACTAAGTGGCCTTGAACCGCAGTGGCTGGAACTGGAACTGACCGAAAGCACCCTGATGGAGGACGTGCCCCGTGCGCTTGCGGTCATGCAGGCGCTGAAGGCCCTGGGAGTCCGGCTCTCCATCGACGACTTCGGCACGGGCTATTCCAGCCTCTCGGCGCTGAAGACATTTCCCTTCAACCGACTGAAAATGGACCGGTCGCTGGTCGATGCCCTGCCGCGCGACGAGACGACGGTCGCCATCGCCTCCGCCGTCATCTCGCTCGCACACAAATTGAAACTCGCAGTCGTTGCCGAAGGGGTCGAGACCGACGAGCAGTTCGAATTCCTGCGCGAAAGCCATTGCGACATCGCGCAAGGTTACCGCTTCTCGAAGGCCGTTGCGCCAGAGGCGATCGAGCGTCTGTTGCTGGACGGGTGTCGGGCATTCGCCAGCCAGTCCGTTTGAGTGGGTGGGCAGGCGGCCTTCCGCATGCCGCGATCATTTTCGACCAGTCGGTCATCGCGTGGCTTTTGACCAGGTATACCAACAGGCGATGGCAGCCAGCGCGATCCAGATTGCAACGATTACCACCAGCGCCGCGCGGCTGGCGGGGCGACCTTTCCGTTGCAGCGCAAGCTCACGAAATTCTGCCATCAACACCGGTGGGACGAGGCGTACGGCAAGCACTATGCCGAGCGGCACGATCAGCAGATCGTCGAGATAGCCGATTATGGGAATGAAATCCGGGATCAAATCGATCGGCGAAAGCGCATAGGCGGCAACGGCTCCGGCGACGATCTTTGCCGCAGCCGGCGTCCCTGGATCTCGCGCAGCCAGCCAGGGCGCAATCGCATCACGCTTGATCCGTCTTGCCCATTGTTTTGCAGATTGAATTCCGTTGCTGAGGTTCGTTGCGCGCGAAGGGTCCATCTCGAGTGTTTGGAAGTATAGTCCATCCGGATTCAAAGGCCGATTGCAACCGTAAAGGCAGTCCCGCTATGGCCCTTGGCGGAATTGCCGCTATCTTGCCTGCCATGAGGCCCGATGCGTTACTCTATCCTGCCCCTGAAGGGCTCTTCTGTCCGCTCGGCGGCTTTTTTGTCGATCCCGTGCGCGCCGTTGATCGGGCACTGGTGACCCATGGCCATTCCGACCATGCAAGACCCGGCCACGCCCACGTGCTTGCCACCCGCCAGACCCTCGACATCATGCGGCTGCGCTACGGCGATGGCTTTGCCGGCGCCGAGCAGGCGGCAGTCTTCGGCAAGGAGATCGATATCAACGGCGTGCGCGTGAGCTTTCATCCGGCCGGCCACGTGCTCGGCTCGGCGCAGATCGCCATTGAAAAGGACGGCATGCGCATCGTCGTGTCAGGGGACTACAAGCGCCGGCCCGATCCGACCTGTGCGGCCTATGTACCGGTCCCCTGCGATGTCTTCATCACCGAGGCGACCTTCGGCCTGCCGGTATTTCATCACCCCGATCCGATGTCCGAGACCCGCCGGCTGCTTGGCTCGCTGAAACAATTCCCGGAACGCACCCATCTCGTCGGCGCCTATGCGCTCGGCAAGGCCCAGCGGGTGATCCGGCTTCTGCGCGACGCTGGCTATGACCGACCGATCTATATCCACGGGGCGCTCGCGAAGCTCTGCGAGTATTACGTCAGCCAGGGGATCGAACTCGGCGAACTGCTGCCGGCGACGATCGAAAGCCGCAGCGACCAGGCGATGTTCCATGGCGCCGTCGTCGTCGGTCCGCCATCGGCTTTTGCCGACCGATGGGCGAGGCGCTTCCACGATCCGCTTCCGGCCTTCGCCTCCGGCTGGATGATGGTCCGCCAGCGGGCCAAGCAGCACGGCGTCGAACTACCGCTCGTCATTTCCGACCATTGCGACTGGCCGGAGCTGGTGGAAACCATTTCGGAGCTCAAGCCCGGCGAAGTCTGGGTCACCCACGGCCGCGAGGAAGCGCTGGTGCGCTGGTGCGAACTCCAGGGCATCGAGGCAAAGCCCCTGCATCTTGTCGGCTACGAGGACGAGGGGGATTGATGGCTGCCATGGACGGGAGAATGTCGGCATTGGCAAGAACCCCTCCCCAACCCCTCCGCACAGGGGGGAGGGGATTAACCCGCGACTGGGCTCTCTGCTTGGCGCCAGGCAAGCCGGCCGCGTCTCTCCCCCCTTGCGGGGGAGATGGCCGACAGGCCAGAGGGGGTTTTTCCTTGCGCGTCGCATCCTCCCCCTTCTGCCCAACGGGGAGAAGATGCCCGTCAGGTCAGATGAGGGGGACGAGGAGCCTTGGCGACGAGTATTCTGAGTGGCAAGCGAAGAACGGCATCTGCCGCATCGCCCCCTCATCCCCCCTTCGGGCGCCTTCTCCCCGAGGGAAGACGGGGACATGAAAGCCTTCGCAAACCTTCTCGACCGCCTCGTCCTGACGCCCAGCCGCAATGGCAAGCTCCGGCTGCTCACCGATTATTTCCGCGATACGCCGGACCCGGATCGTGGCTATGGTCTTGCCGCGATCGCTGGCACGCTGGAGGTCAGGAACGTTAAGCCTGCCATGCTGCGGGATCTGGTGCTCGAGCGGATGGACGAGGTGCTGTTTCGCTATTCCTATGACTATGTCGGCGATCTTGCCGAGACGATTTCGCTCGTCTGGGACAACGAGAGGGATATCGAGCGCGCCGACGATGCCCAGCCGGGGTTGGGCGAGGTGGTAACCGAGATGAACACGCTCGGGCGCACCGAGGTTCGCGCCTTTGTCAGGGAAATGCTCAACCGGCTGGACCCGTCGGGCCGGTTCGCCTTCATAAAGCTTGCGACGGGCGCGATGCGCATCGGCGTATCCGCGCGTCTGGCCAAGCAGGCGTTGGCCGATCTCGCCGGCAAGGACGTCACCGAGATCGAGACCCTGTGGCACGGCTTGCAACCGCCCTACGAGACGCTGTTTCAGTGGCTGGAGGGCAGGGGCGACCGGCCGGTACTGGCGACGCCCGCCATCTTCCACTCGGTCATGCTGGCCAATCCGGTCGAGCCAGGCGATCTCGACGGCCTTGCCCCCCAAGACTTCGCCGCCGAATGGAAATGGGATGGCATCCGCGTCCAGCTGTCACGTTCGGGACCGACGGCAAAGATCTATTCCCGATCCGGCGACGACATCTCCGGCGCCTTTCCCGATATCGTCGATGCCATCACCTTCGAGGGTGTTGTCGACGGCGAATTGCTGATCGGCGGTACGGTACGTTCGAACAACCCGACGCGGACATTCTCCGATCTGCAACAGCGCCTGAACCGCAAAACGGTCAATGCACGGATGCTGGAGGAATATCCGGCGTTCATCCGCGCCTACGATCTCCTCTTCGACGGCGAGGTGGACGTGCGCGCGAAAGGCTTCATCGACCGCCGCTCCCGGCTCACGGAGATCATCGACACCGCCCCGCACGATCGCTTCGACCTGTCGCCGCTTGTCGATTTCTCCTCCTGGGATGAGCTCGACCGGCTGCGTTCTACACCGCCAGATCCGGTCATCGAGGGCGTGATGATCAAGCGTCGCGACAGCCCCTACCAGGCAGGTCGCCTCAAGGGCCCCTGGTTCAAGTGGAAGCGCGATCCCTACAATGTCGATGCCGTGCTGATGTATGCACAGCGCGGCCACGGCAAGCGGTCGAGCTATTATTCCGATTTCACCTTCGGCGTCTGGGCGACGATGCCGGACGGCGAACAGCTGGTCCCCGTCGGCAAGGCCTATTTCGGCTTTACCGATGCCGAACTCGAGGTGCTGGACAAGTTCGTCCGCAACAATACGGTCGAGCGCTTCGGTCCGGTCAGGGCTCTCCGTGCCGAGCGCGATTTCGGTTTCGTCGTCGAGGTCGCGTTCGAAGGCATCAATCGCTCGACCCGGCATAAGTCGGGCGTGGCCATGCGTTTCCCCCGAATTGCTCGTTTGAGGCTGGATAAGCCGCCTTATGAGGCCGATCGGCTGGAAACCTTGGTGGCCATGATTGACGCAAAGGCTCCCTCCGCTGATTATTAGGATGCGCCTGATTCCTCACCACAATGTGAGTTGGCGCCGACTTTCCTCCTGTGCGAGAATTTCGCTTGCCGGGTGTTCATGGACGGAGCATGCACAATGCCTGAAGTAAAAGCGTATAGCCCAACCCGCCGCACCTTGCTCACTGGGTTTGCCGCTTCCGTGCTGTTGCCGAACGTCGCCGCTGCCGCTTCCCCCCCGGCAGCCCCCATCCCGCCTGCTCCTGCGGCGTCGTCAACGGCCGAGGCCCATCCCGAGCCGATCCAGATGAGCGGCGACTATGCGCATGAGCGCCGGAAATTCCGCACCGACCTTCTGAACAAAGGCCCGGCGCCTGATAATTACGAGCCGCTCGTGGCCCCTCCCGAGGCAGAGCAGATCCTTTACAAGGCCGGCTATGGCGGCGAGCTGGAGCTTGTCGCATGGGTGTCGCGCTACGACCGGAAAACGCGGTCGCGTCCCGCCGTCCTGTTCCTCCACGGCGGCAATGCCATCGGTCAGGGCCACTGGCCGCTGATGAAGCCCTATATCGACGCCGGCTACGTGGTGATGATCCCCTCGTTGCGCGGCGAGAACGGCCAGAAGGGCAATTTCTCCGGCTTCTACGACGAGGTTTTCGACGTTCTTGCGGCGTCCGACCGACTGCGGCATCTGCCAGGCGTCGATCCACAGCGGATGTTCATCGCCGGACACAGCATCGGCGGCACGCTTGCCATGCTGGCTGCAATGTCGACCAAACGTTTCCGCGCCGCAGCGCCAATCTCGGGCGTTCCCGATGCCTTCGCCTTCTTCGACCGCTACCCCCAAGACATTCGCTTCGACGACAGGAACCCGCGCGAATTCCAGATGCGTTCGGCGATCTGCTATGCCCACAGCTTCAAATGCCCGCTCAAGCTGATGTACGGCGCCGCCGAGACCCACGCCCCACCGCGCCTCGCCCTCCTTGCCAAGCGCGCCCGCGCTGCCGGCGTAGACGTCGAGGTCGCCGAACTCCCCGGCAACCACTTCTCCGCAATTCCCGCGGAAATCGAACAAAGCATCCAGTTCTTCAAGAGCGTGGCGGCTTGAGCGGTTCTGAATTGCATCCCGTTTTTGGCAAGCTGCTGGGGCTGGGACGTTGAGCCTCATCGAGAGGTGCAATTCGAAGAATTGCCTCGAAGGACGAGGGCGCTTGCGCCGATGTCTGTGGTTATTTCGGTCAATCAGCAGCCGGGCTACCCCTCGTGGTTCGAGACGGCCCTTTCTGCCTCATCACCACAAGGGTTTGAGCGAGTGTCCCGACCCGCCCGTCAGATATGGCATATCTGCTGTTCCGGTATCATACCTCGGTGAATTCCGAGGGCGCGGTTAGCCCACCATCAGCGTGTCGATCAGTGCGATCGCCGCCTTGGCGATCACTGTCCCGGGCGGGAATATGGCGTCGGCGCCGGCGATGACGAGCGCTGGGAAATCATCGGGCGGGATGACGCCGCCGACGGCGATCAGCGTCCTGTGACCGCCGCGGCGCGTCAGCGCCTCCTTGAGTTCGGGCACCAGCGTCAGGTGACCGGCGGCAAGCGACGACACGCCGACGATATCAGCGGCTTCGCGCATCGCAAGATCTGCCACCTCCTCAGGTGTCTGGAACATCGCGCCGACCACGACGTCGAAGCCGAGATCGGCAAAGGCCGTGGCGATGACCTTCTGGCCGCGATCATGACCGTCCTGGCCCATCTTGGCGACGAGGATGCGGGGCTTTTCGCCGCTTTTGCGTCGGAATTCCTCGACCTTCGCCACAGCCGCGTTGAACACTGGATCCCTGTCACCGACCTCGGTGCGATAGACGCCGGAGATCGTCTTGACCTCGGCGACATGACGGCCGAACGCCTTTTCCATCGCCAGCGAAATCTCGCCGACCGTCGCCCTGGCCCGCGCTGCCTTGATGGCGAATTCGAGCAGATTTCCGGTTCCGTCACGTGCGGCTGCACTCAGCGCATCGAGCGCACCTTCGACCGCAGATGTGTCGCGCGTGCCCTTCAACTGCTGCAGCTTTGATAATTGCCGGGCGCGGACTTCGGAATTGTCGACCTTCAGCACGTCGACCTCGATATCCGCTTCGGGCCTTGAGAAATTGATGCCGACGACGATCTGGTGGCCGCTGTCGATGCGTGCCTGGGTCTTCGCCGCGGCCTCCTCGATCCTCAGTTTCGGGATACCTTTCTCGATCGCCTTCGCCATGCCGCCGAGCGCCTCGATCTCCTCGATATGGCCAAGCGCGCGGGCGGCAAGGTCGTGGGTCAGCCGTTCGACATAGGCCGAGCCGCCCCAGGGATCGATGATGCGGCTGGTACCGGTTTCCTTTTGCAGCATGATCTGCGTGTTGCGGGCGATCCGGGCCGAATGGTCGGTCGGCAGCGCCAGGGCCTCGTCGAAGGCATTGGTGTGCAACGACTGGGTATGCCCCTGGGTCGCTGCCATCGCCTCGACCATGGTGCGCACGATATTGTTCATCGGGTCCTGTGCCGTCAGCGACCAGCCGGACGTCTGGCTATGGGTGCGCAGCGCCAGTGACTTCGGGTCCCTTGGCGCGAAGTTCTTCTTCACCAGTGCTGCCCAGATGAGCCTGGCCGCTCGCATCTTGGCGACTTCCATGAAGAAATTCATGCCGACTGCCCAGAAGAACGACAGCCTCGGAGCAAAGCTGTCGATATCGAGGCCCGCAGCAACCCCGGCGCGGGCATATTCGATGCCGTCGGCGATGGTATAGGCAAGCTCGAGATCGGCCGTCGCTCCGGCTTCCTGCATGTGGTAGCCGGAAATCGAGATCGAATTGAACTTCGGCATGCGCTGGCTGGTATAGCTGAAGATGTCGGAAATGATGCGCATCGAGGGTCGCGGCGGGTAGATATAGGTGTTGCGCACCATGAATTCTTTGAGGATATCGTTCTGGATCGTGCCCGACAGCTTGTCCTCGGAAACGCCCTGTTCTTCGGCCGCGACGATGAATAGCGCCATGATCGGCAGCACGGCCCCGTTCATGGTCATCGACACGCTCATCTCGTCGAGCGGTATGCCGTCGAATAGCTGGCGCATGTCGAGAATGCTGTCTATCGCCACTCCGGCCATGCCGACATCGCCGGCCACGCGCGGATGGTCGCTGTCATAGCCGCGATGGGTGGCGAGATCGAAGGCGACGGAAAGACCCTTCTGCCCGGCCGCCAGATTACGCCGGTAGAAAGCGTTGGATTCCTCGGCCGTCGAGAAGCCGGCATATTGGCGGATTGTCCAGGGCTGCTGGACATACATCGTAGGGTAAGGCCCGCGGATGAAGGGTGCGGCGCCTGGATGGGTGTCGAGGAAGTTCAAGCCTTCGAGATCAGCACTTCCATAGGTGCGGTTGACGGCGATGCCCTCGGGGGTCTGCCATTTGGCGCTGGATGTGTCAGCTGCGGGCGCTTTCGGGCGGGACCAGGGGAGGGCGGAGAAGTCGGGAATTTGGGTCATGGGGTGTATGCCTTTGATGATGCCAATTCCGCTGCACCCCCCTCTGTCACCGCAGGTGACAGAGGGGGGCATTCTTGCTCGATCTTCGCCTGCCACATCACGCCCGCACCCCCTCATCCAGCAGCACCGCCCTCAACCCGGCAACATCCACCATTTCAAGCAGGCCCAGCACCTTGGCCACTCGCTCGGCTTTTGCAGGAAACACCGTTGTTCCCACAATCAGTCTATCCGGCCGGTTTTTCCGCGCATCATCGATCATCACCTTGAGCGTCCCGTCGCTGATAACCGCAGCTAGTCCGCCGCGTCGCTCGATATCGCCGAAAATGTCCCAGGCTCTTTCCGCCAGCCCATCCGTCAGCGCCTCGACGCCGCCTGAGCCCGCTGCCGGGTCGTTGACGTGGTCGAGATGGCTTTCGGCGATGAGTATGGTCTGGGTGTTGCGGGCAAGACGGCGGGCGAGCGCGTCGGGGACGCCGTGGGTCAGCGTGTGCGGCAGGACCGAGATCTCGTCTGCCCCGCCCACACCGGCGGCAAAGGTGGCGATGGTGTTGCGCAGAATATTGGTCTCCGGGTCCAGCCGCGTCAGCATGCGGTAGCTGGTCTCCATGAACAGATGCGGCGTCAGCGACGGATCGCAACCGCAAGCCTCGACCATGCGCACAAAGATCAGCCGCGCGGCGCGCGCCTTGGCGATCGTCACGAACTGGTCCTGATCGGCGGAAAGGCAAAGGCTGACCGAGCCGAAGACCACCTCCGGTGCGATGCCGGCCGCGTCGAGCAGGCGGAGATAATTTGCAACGGCCGCGGCGATGACTGCAAGCTCTTGCGCCTCTGTGCCGCCGGCATTGTGCACGATCCTGCCATCGCCATTGAGGATTGTCCCCACGCGGGAGGTGTTCCGGAGATGCTGGAAGCGGTCCGCGAGCCCGGCAAGATCCGGCGCGGCTCCGCTATAGGCGGCGACCGACAGCGGATCGAGCCCGAAATGGACCGAATTGGCGCTGGCAGCCGTTGCCGCCGCGATATTGTCGGCCAACCCTTGATTGCGCGAGCCCGCCTCCAGCCGTAGCGATGAGGTTCGACCAGCCAAGACATCGGCAAGACGGGCAGGTCCGTCGGCCAGAGTGGCAAGAGCGATCCCCAACCCGAAGGATGAAGGGCTATCCCTGCTCACAAGGCTGATGCCGGTCGCCCCGTTGTCAAGGTCGTCCGTCAGCTGCGAAAAGGCACGATCCACTTTTGGGTCGTCCATGCGCTGGCTGATTGTCCAGGGGATCAGCGGCTTGCGGCGCGTCAGCGGCGCGGCGTCCACCCGGCGCTCGTAAAGCGGCTCGATCGCAATGCCGTCATCGCTCGCAGATGCCAGGCTTTCCGCAAAATCGGCGCCCTTCAGCGCCTTGGCGACCAGCTTCAGCCATACGTTGCGGTCCGTCGCTGCAAAAGCATTCGGGTCGAGAATATCAGCGTCCATGCAATCCTCCGTGGATTGCGTTTTAGAACAAGCCCGGCCGTGGGAAAACAGGACTTTGGCCTTCCGGCAAATTATCTTCGCACAGCTTGTGCAGAAATCGAACTCCAACGCCAGCCTCGCGCCAGCCGTGACTGGCATGGTCGTGATATGCGCTTGTCCTTCCCCGGGTTTCGATGATGGCTGATCCTATGTTCTTTTCCCGCCTTCTTCTGCTGGTTTCCGCCCTTTCCTGCCTCGGCCATCTCGCCAGCTGCAGCATCATTCCCGACACCGGTGCCACCGACCCTGATCGCTTTGCGCAGGAAACCGCGCCCGTCTTCTATCGGCCTGAAGGCATCGATCCCGACAAGGTCAAGCGCCTGCCGGTGCAGCCAGTGCCGCAGGTGCGCGACCTCTACCAGACGCAGTTCCACCAGACCTACGGCCTGCCGGTCTATAATCCGGTGCATGAGGCGATGTACGGTCAGCGCAGCGAAGACGATTTCACCTTGCCGGCCGTGCCCTACAAGCGCATCGACGAACGTTTTCTGCGCCAGGAAGTCAGCTATCAAACGACCGAAACGCCCGGCACGATCGTCGTCGATACCAAGCACTACTTCCTCTACTTCGTTGAGCCTGACGGCAAGGCAATGCGCTATGGCGTCGGCCTGGGCGCTGCCGGCTATGCCTGGTCTGGCAGGGGCGTCGTCCAGTGGAAACAGAAATGGCCGCGCTGGACACCGCCGACCGAAATGGCCGCGCGCGAGCCCGAAATCCGGCCGATTTCGGCTGAACGAGGCGGCATGAATCCAGGCCCGACAAATCCGCTTGGCGCCCGCGCGCTCTACATTTTCAACAATGGCAAGGACACGCTCTATCGCGTCCACGGCACGCCCGACTGGCAGTCGATCGGCAAGCCCGCCTCATCCGGCTGCGTGCGCATGCTGAACCAGGATGTCATCGATCTCTACAATCGCGTGCCGGCGCGCTCTGCGATCGTGGTGATGTGACGATCGCATGTCACAGAGGCCCGCAACAAATTTGTGTGATGTTGCATCTGCGTGATAGCGTAGGTTGTCAGACCTCTTTAAGTTCCTATTAAGCGTTGGCGATCTTCAATTGCGGGAACTGATTCGGCGCCATGCCGTTTCTGAGAATCCCGCCGCTCGCGCACCATGGAACGATGCCAGATGAACCTTCCTTCTTCTCTATCTCGCCGTAAGTTTCTGGCTCTGGCCGGCCTTGGAGCCGCCTCGACACTTGCCAGCTGTGCATCATCGGCAGGCCCCGGAATGCAGACCGTCGAATACCGCGACCCCATTGCGCCCGTGGGCGGTGGTCTCTTCGGCAGCGGCATGTTCGGCGGCGGGTTGGGCGAGCAGCCGGACCCGGCTGTCATCTATGCACCTGAGGAAGACAATGGCTTCCTGATCCCGGCCGTACCCTATCAGCAGATTGATCCGAGGTTCTATCGCCAGCGCGTCGCCAACACGACCGGCCAGCCTGCAGGCAGTGTTGTCGTCGATACCCGAACCCGCTTCCTCTACGTCGTCGAAAACGGTGGCGGGACCGCGATGCGCTACGGCATCGGTGTCGGCCGCGAGGGCTTTGCCTGGCAGGGCGAGGGCGTCATACAGTGGCGTCAGAAATGGCCGCGCTGGAACCCGCCGAACGAAATGGTCGCCCGCCAGCCGGAACTGGTCAAATACTCGATCGACAATGGCGGCATGGACCCGGGCCTCAAGAACCCGCTCGGCGCGCGCGCCCTCTACATCTTCCAGGGCAACCAGGACACGCTTTTCCGCCTGCACGGCAATCCCGATTGGCGCTCGATCGGCAAGGCCGTTTCCTCGGGCTGCATCCGGATGCTGAACCAGGACGTCATCGATCTCTACGATCGCGTTCCGAGCAAAGCACGTATCGTCGTCATTCAGTAGGCGGAAGTAAATTCACTCGGCTGCGGCAAGATTCGACCGTAGCCGGTGGAGCTGCTCGCGCAGGCTTGTTATCTCTTCCATGCTGCAGCCGGCCGCTTCGCCGATCGCGGTCATGATCATATCGGCTTCGCCTCTCATGGCGTTTCCCTTTTCCGTCAGCGAAACGTTGACCTGGCGCTCGTCTTTCGGATCGCGCGCCCGGGCGATCAGGCCGTTCTGTTCCAGCCGCTTCAACAGCGGCGACAGCGTGCCGGAATCGAGATCGAGTTGCTCGCCGATGGCCTTTACCGGCAGCCTACTTTTTTCCCAGAGCACCAGCATGACAAGATATTGCGGATAGGTCAGCCCGACTCGATCGAGGATCGGCTTGTAAGCGCGGGTGAAGGCATGCGCGGTCGCGTAGACGGCGAAGCAGAGCTGCCGCTCCAGCCGTTTTTCCTCCTCCGGTATTGTCTGTTTCAACGTCCTGTCTGTCATCTCGTCCTGCCGTTCAACATAGACATAGTGTCCCAGCTTCATTTTTCAAAAGCAAACGACAAAATCATATTGCGCACAATTTAATTGTACGATATACAAAGTCCATCCAGACACAAAAGGAGCTTGGACATGCCTATTCTCTACACCACAAGAGCATCCGCCACAGGCGGTCGTGCAGGCCACGCCGTATCCGAAAACGGCGTACTCGACGTAACGCTGACGGTTCCAAAGGAACTCGGCGGCGACGGCGCGACCGGTACCAACCCCGAGCAACTTTTCGCCGCCGGATACTCCGCCTGCTTCCTCGGTGCTTTGAAATTTGTCGCCGGACAACAGAAGATCAAGATCCCGGAAGACGCAAAGGTTACGACATCGGTCGGCATCGGCCCGCGCGCCGACGGCACAGGCTTCGGCATCGAGGTTTCACTCTCGGTTCACATTCCGGGGCTGGACAAGGCCGAAGCTGAAAAGCTCGCCGCTGCCGCGCACATCGTCTGCCCCTACAGCCACGCCATGCGCACCTCCACTGAAGTTCCGGTGACCGTGGCCTGACTTTTCATGCTCGCTGCGGGAAGGGGCGATGCAAGGTCTTGGGAAGTGATCTATTGTGACACCCAACGATCACCCGCAGCTTCGCTGCGACCTCCCCCATCAAGGGGGAGGTGAAGGGCCGCCGCTGCGGCATCGAACACCCTCCCTTTGATGGGGAGGGTCGGCACGCAGTGTCGGGGTAGGGTGACCTCTTGGGACAGGCAAGGCTCACCTACATCCACGCGTATCGCGCGACCTTCCTCATCAAGAAGCAAGTAAACCCTGTCTCCCATAGCCTGCGCTTTCGGAAACACCCACTTCCCGTCGAGAATCTCCCGATGTGGCTGGTAGAAGCGCACCATGTAGTTCCAGCCGCTCATGACAGGCAGGCAGTTCGGCGCCTTGCTGTCGCAGCCGCCGAACTGGATCGTATATGTGTCGACTGCGGCAGGCTTGGCGGTGATGTTGTTGAGCGTGTAGGCGTTCTGGTCGTTGGGCTCGTAGTAGCCCTTGGCATCGTAGACGCTGATCGACCAGAATCCATCGACAGCAACCTTGCCGACGTCAAGCTTGTAGACCGTCTTGCCGTCGTTCTTGTCGGGGGTGACGCTCAGATAGGTGGCGTCCTTCTGAGGGTTTCCGCCCCAGGCGGATGCCGAGCCGATCAACCGGCGAACAGGGTCGACCTGGTGTTTGGTACCGAACATTCCGTTGGTGTCAGGCAGCGTTTCGGCCAGCCCCAGCAAAGCGGTGCGCACCTTCTTCTGGCTTTCCTGATCCCACTTCGGCACCTCGAAGCTGCCGGGCGCCTTCTGCTCCACCTTGATCGCGTCCTGCAGTGCATGGGCCTTGGCGGCGTCTTCCGGCTCATTCGGGTTTATGAAAGTGCGAACTGCGGCGACCGTGTCCCGATGTTTTTGCGCGAAAGGACATATTTTCCGGATTTATAGGCGACCAGTGGGGTGTATTGATCCTCGTTGATGATCTGCATCGACATGAAGCGCTTGTCCGCGTCCGGCAAGTTGATCGTCACAGGTCCGGTATCGAGGTCGAAGACAGCGGCCGAATAGAGCGTGTCCCTGTTTGTCCTGATAACCAGCTGGTTCTCGATCGGACTTAGTTCGCGGTGGTGCTTGAACTTGCCGAAGCCGTCATCCTGGCGATGTTTCCGAAGTAGAGATCGGATTCGGCGCCGGGAAAATTGTCCGGTGTCACGGCGATGGTGTCACCGCCTGCAGATCGAGCGGGCGCACCGTTGAAAGCGACGGGCGTGAGAACGGCAGCGGTCGTCAAAAGCGTGTTGAGCATATCGGTATCCTCAAGGGTCAGCTTGCAAGCTTCAAAGGTGATACCTTCCAACAGGTGGCTCACAAAGGCAGTTCGAAGACTAGGTATCGGGCGGCGTCGCGCGTCCGCCTGCCGCTTGACATAACCGCGCCTCTTTGCGCATAATTTCGACATGGGGTTGCGATCACCCCACGAGGCGTCATGCTGGAGAATCGCGTCCGAAAGCACCGATCAACGGAGGACGCGTCATGCCGTCACATCTTGAAATTTCATCTGAAAAGCTCAGCCGGCTGGTGGGAATGCCGTCAGCGCCCGTCATCATCGACGTCCGCACAGCCGAGGACTTCGCGCTCGACCCGCGCCTGGTTCCAACTTCGCTTCGGCGCGACCACGTCGATGTCGGCTCATGGGCGAGAGAACTTGAACCGAGGCCGGTTATCGTCGTCTGCCAGAGGGGCGCAAAGCTCAGCCATGGCGTCGCCGCCTATCTCCGCAGCGCCGGCATTGCGGCGGAAAGTCTGGAAGGCGGTTTTGAAGCCTGGATTGCGGCGGGAGGGCCGGCTGTACCGGAAGAGAAACTGCCGCGCCGCGACATTCTCGGACGCACCGTCTGGGTCACACGCTCACGTCCGAAGATCGACCGCATCGCCTGTCCGTGGCTGATCCGCCGCTTCGTCGATCCCGATGCCCTGTTTCTGTTCGTGCCGACTTCGGAGGTCTCGGCGGTCGGCGACCGGTTCGGCGCAACACCCTTCGACATCGAGGACGTCTTCTGGAGCCATCGCGGCGATCGATGCACCTTCGACATCATGATCGAGGAGTTTGGCCTGTCCCTGCAGCCGCTGCTCCATCTGGCAACGATCGTGCGGGCGGCCGATACAGCAAGGTTGGATCTCGCGCCCGAAGCGGCTGGCCTGCTGGCAGCGTCGCTCGGCCTGTCGCGACTATATCAAGATGACCTCGAACAGCTTGAAGCAGGCATGCTCCTTTATGATGCCTTCTATCGCTGGTGTCGCGACGCCACCGAGGAAACGCATAATTGGCCCTCCGTGAAGAAGGGGGCGTGACATGGCAGAAATGGCTAGCAACACCTCTGCCGACCATGCGGGCGGCAGGCAGGATCACGGCGTCTCGCTAGGCGAGGCGTTCCTGGTCTGGATGCGCGTCGCAGCGCTCAGCTTCGGCGGCCCGGCGGGGCAGATAGCTGTCATGCACCGCATTATCGTCGACGAGAAGCGCTGGATCGGCGAGCACCGGTTCCTCCACGCGCTCAATTACTGCATGCTTCTGCCGGGACCTGAGGCGCAGCAGCTGGCCATCTATATCGGTTGGCTGATGCATCGCACCGTGGGCGGGCTCGTTGCCGGCATCTTGTTCGTCCTGCCCGGCTTCCTGTCGATCCTTGTTCTGAGCTACATCTACGCCGCCTATGGCAGCATCGGCGTCATCTCGGGGCTGTTCTTCGGGCTGAAGGCGGCCGTTCTTGCCGTGGTAGTGCAGGCCGTCATCCGCATCGGCAGCCGCGCCCTCAAGAACCGCGCCATGGTCGCAATCGCGGCTGTAGCCTTCGTGGCGATCTTCCTTCTGCATGTCCCCTTTCCGCTGATCGTGCTGACCGCGGGGATCGTCGGCTTTGTCGGCGGCAAGGCGGGCTTGTCGTCCTTCAAGATCGGCGGCGGCCACAAGGCGGGAAGCGGCCCGGCGCTGCTTGATGCGGATTCGGCGCTCGGCGAGGAAACGCCGGTACATGCGCGGCCGAATCTTGCCTGGTCGCTGCGGATATCGTCCATCCTGCTCGCCCTTTGGATCATCCCCGTCGCGGCGCTCTATGCGGTGCTCGGCCCGGAAAGCAGCTTCACCCAGATTGCGCTGTTTTTCAGCAAGATGGCCGTCGTCACCTTCGGCGGCGCCTATGCGGTTCTGGCCTATGTGGCGCAGGAGGCGGTCCAGCACTACGGCTGGCTGAAACCCGGCGAGATGCTCGATGGCCTGGGCATGGCGGAGACGACACCCGGACCTTTGATCATGGTCGTGCAGTTCGTCGGTTTCATGGGAGCCTACCGCGATCCCGGGTCGCTCAATCCCATGACGGCGGCGACGCTTGCCGCCATCCTGACGACCTGGGTGACCTTCGTCCCTTGTTTCCTCTGGATCTTTCTCGGAGCGCCGTTCATCGAGAAGCTGCGCGGCAACCTCGCGCTTGCAGGCGCGATGTCGGCGATAACGGCGGCCGTCGTCGGCGTCATCCTGAACCTTGCCGTCTGGTTCGCGCTGCACACGTTCTTTGCCGAGGTCGCGAGTTTTCGTTTCGGGCCCTTGTGGCTGGATATTCCGCTTCTCCGCTCGGCGGTTATCCCGGCAATGGCGCTGTCGCTGGCAGCGGCCGTCGCCATCTTCCGGTTCAAGGCTTCAACGATTGCGACCTTGCTTGCCTGCGCTGCCGCCGGAATGGTCTGGACGCTGGTCGCTCGATGAAGCGCTACCGCGTCGCCGCGCTCAGCGCGAACATGGCGCCCTGGGGATCGAGACACTGGACGATCCAAGTGCCACCTGGAACTTCCATCGGCCCGTTTATGATCGTTCCGCCTGAAGAGGTGACGCGCTCGGCGGCGGCATCGATTGCCGGGACGTTGAAGTAGAAGGTCCAGGATGGCGCTTGCATGCTGGGCGGTTTGACTATCATACCGCCCATGTCTCTGCCGTCGAGGCCGAAGATCTTGTAGACGCCCATCGGCCCCATGTCGAAATCGCGGCTCAGTTGCCAGCCGAAGGCGTTCGAATAGAAGGTGAAGGCTCCTTCGCTGTCGGCCGCATAGAGCTCATGCCAGCCGATATGGCCCGGGGTGCCTTGGGGGGCAGGGGGCTCCGGGCGAGATGTTCCCTTGAAAAGCGCGAAGGCAGCACCTTGGGGATCTCCGACGATGGCGAAGCGGCCGATGCCTGGAATATCGGCAGCGGCACGATGGACCACGCCGCCGTCGATGACGATATCGGCTGCCAGCGTATCGACGTCGTCAACGGCGATATAGCCGAGCCACAAGGGAGGAATGCCCATGCTGCGGGCACTGTCGGGCAGGCTCATGGCGCCCGAGACCGGACGCCCATCGACGGTGAACATGGTGTAGGCGACACCCTCAACGCCTGCGGCCTGCGTCTTCCAGCCGACGACCTCGGTGTAGAAGGTCTCGGCCGCGGCCATATCACTCGTCATCAATTCGTACCAGACGAACCTGCCATGCGTATGCGCCATTGCCATCTCCCCGGTCAGCGCCTACTTCCCGGCGAAATGGTATGGGGCAAACCCCGGGGATACAAGCTGCAAAACTGAATGTTTTCAGTCAAGGAGTGCTTTTCGGCCTATCGGGGAAGTTTGATTACCTTTCCGTTACACGCGACGGCGGTATTGCATCCGCATGAGCTGCCGCCAGCTGCCGTCCTCCGCCTGAATATGCGAGGTAAAGCTTCTGCTATTGTCGTTCTCGAAGGTGACGCGTTCCCGATAGCGCGCCGTGCGACCCTTGCTTTCCACATTGGGGCCCTCCGTCTCCAGAAGCAGCGTGCAGCCGTCATCCTCCAGCGTGCCTTCGTAGACCCACATGTAGTTGAGGATGCTGTCGATCCAGTTGCCGACATATTTTCCCTTGGACGGATCGTAGCCGAGCGTTAGCATCGTGGTTGCCGTGCCGCCGCCCGGCATCTCGCCGTGCGCTTCGGCCACGAACCAGAGGCCGTCAAGCGACCTGACGGTTTCCCGCCAGGTCGCATGTTCCGGATTGCTGGCCATGGCGTCGGCAACGATATCCCAGTTGCCGACGAGCTTTTGGAGAAAGTCGTGCTCTCTCGTTGGTTGCGCTGCTTTCATCTTCCAATCCCCCGGGGCGCCGATTGGCTAAAGTCAATGGATGTGAGCCTGCGACTTAGTTCCGTATTCGTCGTGGCGGCGAACGAAATCCATCGTCTTATCCTCGTTACGTCCCTTGGGCGCGCGATCGAGGATCATCAGGGTGCCGATCAATTCTTCCAGGCCGCGGCCGTAGCTCGAATAGGTATGGAAGACGTTGCCCGCCTCATCCTTGTAGAAGACGCTGAGGCCCGGAAGCTCGTCATGGCCTTGCGACGAGTCTATTGCCTCGTAGTTGTACATCACCTTGTCCTTGGCCAGGTCCTCCTTGCTGAAGGAGACGTGATAGTCGAAATTGAAGGAGCTTCCCGCGGACGAAACCCAAGGGAAGTGCCAGCCCATCCGCTTCTTGTAGGCATCGATCTTGGCAAGCGGTGCACGCGCAGCGACAACCAGCGTCACATCGTGATTGTTGAGATGCGGCAAGGAGCCGTCGAGGTGATCGGCCAGGAACGAGCAGCCGGGGCATCCGGCTTCCCAATCGGGGCCGAGCATGAAGTGATAGACGATCAGTTGACTGCGGCCATCGAAAAGCTGCGAAAGCGTCTTCTTGCCATTCCCGCTGTCGAAGACGTAGTTCTCCTCGACCTTGACCCAGGGCAGCGCCATGCGCTCGGCATTGACCCGATCGCGCATGTGGGTCATTTCCTTTTCCTTGGCGAGCAATGCGCGGCGGGCTTCCATCCATGCGTTGCGTGAAACGATCTGGTTCATCTTACTACGCCCTCCTCGGCGCGTTCGTTGTTCCCTATCTTGACATTTGCATTGATATCAATATTACTGGGGCATGTCAAACCCGATCCAGATTCCCTTCGCAACGACGCTGCTGGTCCGCGACAATTGCCTTTGCCTTCATGTCCAGCGCGCGGCCCGCGCACTTGCCCGCCGCTTTGACGTGGCGCTGCGTCCGCTGGGGCTGACCAACGGCCAGTTTTCACTGATGATGTCGTTGAACCGGCCCCATCCACCAGGAATGAAGCCCGTCGCCGATCTACTGGCAATGGATCAGACGACGCTGACGGCGGCGCTGAAGCCGCTGGCACGTCGCGGCTGGGTGACGATCACCCGCAATCCCGACGACAGGCGCGGCCGGCTGCTGTCGCTGACCCCCGACGGCAAGGCAATCCTCTCCGCCGCCGTCCCGATCTGGGAAAAGACCCACGCCGAAGTCGAGACCGCACTGGGCCAAGGCAATGCCGATAATCTGCGCATTGATCTGCTGGCGCTGTGCTGAGATTGGCCTGATCGGCGCAGATGACGTTGATTTTGAGAAACGGTCGCTCTATAAAGTGGTCATATATGACCTTTATAGAGGGCTAATATGTCAACTGTCAGCCTCAAGGATGCCAAGGCGGGGTTTTCGAACATGGTCGATAAAGCTGCCGCCGGTGACTTCGTGACGATCACCCGGCACGGCAGACCCGCGGCCGTGATCGTTAGCGTCTCGGCCGCCGAGGCAGCAAAGAAGGTACTTCAGAAGGAGCGCCCTAGTCTCGCAGAGTACCTGAAGAGCTTTCCCGCAGATTTTGATCTTGAGGATGATGTCTTCGCTAGGAACTCTGCACCGTCGCGAGACATTGACCTTTGAGCGGCTACCTTCTCGACACCAATGCGATTTCGATGTTCTCGCCATGGAAAGCAAACGTCTCATCGGCATTTTCCGACTGGATGGACGAATAGAAAAAGGCAAATAGCATCTATCTCTCTGCGGTGACGATCCACGAGATTGAAAAGGGCGTTCGTCTGCTTGAACACAATGGCGCAATCGCGAAGGCCAACAGCATTCATCTTTGGCTCCAAGGATTGGTCTCCGTATATGGCAACAACATTCTGCCACTTGATACCGGTGTCGCAATGGAATCCGGTAAACTCGAAGCCTTGGCGGTTGGCTCAGGATATAGGCCGGGAGCCGCCGATGCCATCATCGCAGGCACCGCGAAATTTCACGAAATGACGATCATTACACATAACCTGAAACACTTCCTTCCCTTTGAAATTGCCGTGGAAAGTCCGGACCAGATCGGCCTTTAAGAGGCTGGCGGAAGCGCTGAACAGAGCCCGCCCATCCTCCAGCCGATATCACCTCGCCCGGCGGGCCAACCTCGGGTCCCCGGCAAACTCCGCGCTTGCAAAACCAATCCGGGTTTTCGGGAATTCACAAAGCGCCTGCACGCCTGCGGCAGACAGGCGGATGCGCCATGTCTGACGCTCTACCGGCTCGCGGGCGGCAAAGCCTAAGGCGGTAAGCAGGGCAAGGTTTCGGCCGTTGTTCGGATCGCGGACGGAGCGGTAGAGGATCGCCTGGATGCCGGTTTCCCGCGCCGTATCGGCAAGCGACTGGCAGGGGCCATAGTCGAGCGGGTCGCACCAGGCATCGCGGTCTCGATCGAGCGGCGGCCGGGTGAGGTCGATGGCGGCGTTGGTAGCGATCGATGCTGCGAAGGCGGTGTATTCGGCGGCATTGCCTGGCAGCGGCGTCTCAGGCGAATCCGCGTAGAACAGCAACCGGTAGAATGCCATCTCGGCCAATGCCGTCTCAACCTTCTCTGATGCGTAGAATACGCCGAGCGTTCGCCCTGCCCGGCGAAAGCGCGAGCCATGCGGATAGACGGCGCCGTAGCGGAAAGGCGTTGCCAGGAGATAATCGAGGCCGGCGCATTCCGGCGGCAGCGACGGTTTGCTCTCGTCGAGCAATTGCTCGAGCAGCGCCTGCTCCTCGAGGCTGTCGACGAGTTTCAGGGTAGAAACCTGATGCTGCGCCTCCACCAGCCGCCAATAGCGCCCGGAGACCGCAAGCGATTCAGACGATAGCGCGGCGGGCGTCCAGATAGGCAAGAACATCGGTCAATCCGGAAATGGAGATGATCTTTTCGACCGGCGCTGCACCCAGCGCCAGGTTCCTGTTGCGCAGCCATTGCCGCGCCACCGCTTCATCGCCGCCGACAATGGCGTCGAGCGAGCGGAAAAGCCGCACGAGCAGGATGGCAAGCTCGAACGACTTGCTGCCGCGCTCCAGGTTCAGATCCTGCCGCTTCATTCGCGACACCGTCGCCTCCGAGACGCCGATGACCGCCGCAAGCGTGCGGGCGCTGAGGCCAAGCCTGTCCGCCGCATTGACCGCCGCCTTGGTTATGACGGCCGCCTCCTGTGCGCCGGGTCGCTCAGTTGGTTGCATGAGTGCCATCAGAACTCCTTTCTTCAGCAAAAATATAGCATAAAAATTGCAGAAGAAAAGGTATCGCGATGAATTTCGGTATGCAGGAGTAGATCGCGTGTGCCGTTTTCGCAAAGCCTGGGGTTGTCCTGATGCGAACGGTCCGGCATATTGGTCACGTTACGCAACGCCTGCCCAAAACGCCCGCCCACGGAGAGCGAAATGAGAAACTTTGTGTCCAGTCAGAAAGGAGCCGTTTATCAACAGGACATGAAGCTTTATGAACTTCCAATTTCCCTGGGCAAGGACGCATGCAGATGCGCGCCGTAGCCATCATCTAGAGAAACCGCCGCAAAATCCAGCTGCTCAAGCGTCGCGACCAGACCGTCGCGGGCGTCAGTCATTCGTCACCGCGCGGAAATTCCTGTCTTACTATCGACCGCATCTGCCCCTGCTCGCGGCCGATATTGCCTGCGCCGTGCTCGTGGCAGTGACCGCGCTGGCGCTGCCGCTTTGTGCCAACTACGCAACCCGGAGCCTTCTCGACGTCGCCGACATGTCGCAGGTCATCTGGAAAATCTACATCATGGGCGCCCTGATGCTTGGCATGCTGGCCGTGCAGGCGTTGGCCATCTTCTTCGTCGATTACCAGGGACACGTCATGGGCACCAGGATCGAGGCCACTGTCCGCAGGGAGTTGTTCGAGCACTGCCAGAAACTGTCGTTCAGTTTCTACGATCGTCATCGGACTGGGCAATTGATGAGCAGGATCACCAACGACAGCCTTTGGCTCGGCGAACTCTTCCACCATGGCCCGGAGGACCTTGTCATAGCGTTGCTGAAATTCGGTGGCGCCATGCTCGTCCTTGCCTTCATCGATCCGCTGCTGACAGTCTTCATCGCCGGGCTCACGCCATTTGCTGTGGTCTACGCGCTGTATTTCAGCCGCCGCATCAAGCTTGCCTCCCAAAGAGCCAAGGAACAGATCGCCAGCGTCAACGAAAGGGTCGAAGACTCATTGGCCGGCATAAGGGTTGTCCAGTCCTTTGCAAATGAAGAACTGGAAGCCGTGCGCTTTGGCGAAGAGAATGTTCGGTTTGTCGAGAGCCGGAAGGACGGCTACCGCGGCGAGGCCTATTTTTCGGTGGGAATGACCACCTTTGCCCAATTGGTGACCGTGACGGTGATTGTCGTCGGTGCCCTTCGGGTTCTCAGCGCCAAACTCGGCATCGCCGATCTGCTGACCTTTCTCCTCTGCGTCGGGGTGCTGGTCGATCCTGTTCAGCGCCTTGCCAATTTCGTCAGGCTTTGGCAGGACGGCTATACTGGCTTCACGCGCACCATGGAGTTGCTGGCCATTGCCGCGGATATAGAGGATAGCTCTGATGCCGTCGATCTCGGCCATGTGGCAGGCGCGATAAGTTTTCGCGACGTCTGCTTTCGCTATGAAGACGACGGGCCGCATGTTCTGAACAATCTGTCGCTCGACATCGAGCCGGGGGAGTTCGTCGCGCTGGTCGGCCCTTCTGGCGTCGGCAAGAGCACCCTCTGCGCCCTCGTTCCGCGCTTTTACGACACGACGTCAGGCGCAATCCTGATCGACGGCAAGGCCACGCGAGACGTCACGCTGGCCTCGCTGCGCCGCAGTGTCGGCGTCGTGCAGCAGGACGTCTATCTGTTCGCGGGCACCGTCGCCGACAATCTTCGCTACGGACGGCCGGATGCGTCGGACGAGGAGATCGTCGCAGCGGCACAGGCTGCCAATGCCCATGATTTCATCTCGTGCCTGCCCAACGGCTATCAGACCGATATCGGGCAGCGCGGAGTGAAGCTGTCCGGCGGGCAGAAACAGCGGCTGACCATCGCCCGGGCATTCCTCAAGAACCCCCAGATACTGATCTTCGACGAGGCGACAAGCGCGCTCGACAACGAGAGCGAGCGGGCCGTGCAGCAGGCCCTCGGCAAGCTCGCCAGGGGTCGAACCACGATCGTCATCGCACATCGCCTCTCGACGGTGCGCAATGCCGACCGTATCGTCGTGCTGACGGAGGAGGGGATCGGCGAAGAGGGAGGTCACGACGAGCTCATCGCAGCCGACGGGCTATATGCCGCTCTCCATAAGGTGCAAGCCAGCATCTGACTTTCTTCCTCCCCCATCAAGGCAGGGGAATCGCATATAGGAGACGGATTGGCGGTTGCACGCTCCAGCCCTCATGATGAGGAGGTCCGAAGGGCCGTCTCGAACCACGAGGGGTGGCCCCGAGGCCGCTTGCCTGCACGAAACCAAACACATCGGCGCAATCGCCCTCGTCCTTTGAGGCAATTCTTCGAATTGCACCCCAGGATAAGGGCTCGCCGTCTCAGCGCCGGTCCCGGCTGCTCTTCATATGCGATTCCCCTGCCATAAGGGGGGTGTTCGATGCCGCGCCGACCCACTCAAGGGATCGTGAATATGCTCATTTCGTCCGTCATGCCGCGAAGGGTGACGTTATGGGATATCGGCTTCAGCCCGCGTTCCGTCAGGAATGCGGAGGCGCGGGGATCATCGAGCACGGAGCCGGTGGCGAAGATTTCGCGCGAGGTCGCCAGATGCTGGACGCGCGAAGCAATGTTCACGGTCTGCCCGAAATAGTCCTGCCGCTCGTTGAGGCTGACGGCGATGCAGGGGCCCTCATGGATGCCGATTTTCAGGAGCAGGTCCTCGTTGCCGCGTTCTTGGTTGAGCGTGCGCATCGCATCACGCATCCGCATCGCCGCAATCAATGCCCGGTCGGGCGTCGGGAAAGTGGCCATGACGGCATCGCCGATCGTCTTGACGACGGCACCGGCCTCGGCGCTGACAATGTCGTTGAGAATGCTGAAATGCGTCTTGACCAGGTCGAACGCCGCAAGGTCGCCGACCCTGTCGTAGAGCTCGGTCGAGCCGCGCAGGTCCGTGAACAGGAAGGTGAGGCTGGTGATTTTCAGCCGCTGGTCGACGTCGATCGCGTCCGTGCGATAGATATCGCGGAATGTCTGGTTGGAGAGGACTCGCTTGGCGGTCAGGAATGAGCGGCGGCGCCCAAGCAGCTCGTGAAGCGCATCGTTGGCAATGCAGACCGACGGCAAGGTGCGAACGTCGGCATGGTTTTCCATCTGGATGCGCAGCGGACCCGGGCGCAGGGTCAGCGTCTCGGCATGGCGATGCGTCCGGTCATAGACGAGCGAAAGGCTTTGGCGCTCCTTCGTCGGCTCGCCCTTCACCTCAAGGAATTGCGCCGAATGTGTCACCGGCTCGAAGACGATGACGAACGCCTCCGGCAGCTGCAGCGACATGACGGCCTTCTCTCCAGCCGGAAGTTCGAGCGACTCGAGGATGAACTCGTCGACTTTCGCCCCATAGTCCTCTTCCGACTCCGGCAGGTCGACGCCCGAGCTCCAGTAGATCTGACGGAAATATTCCATTGGGGAGAGTTCGTGCGGATTGTGGGCGGCGATGCGGCGCAAACGCGGATCGACCGTGAACGTCACCTCGACCATCTCGTCGAGCGTCGGCTCATAGCCTGCTGCGCAAAGCGAGCAGGTGTATTCATCGCTCTGCACCGTCTTTAGCGAGGTATTGGCGTCGAGTACCCCGCCGCAGCCGGGGCAAAGGACGTTCCAAGACATATCGAACAGGCCGAGGCGGGACGCATGCAGGAAGCCGTTGATCGCCTGTTCTTCGTCGACGCCGTTCTCGGCGGCAAAGGCGAGCGCATTGACACGGCAAAGCTTGCGGTCCGGCGCCTCGTGGACCAGCCGCTCGAGAGCATCGACGAAATCCGGCTGCACCGTTTGGCGCAGCACTCCAAATAGGGATTGAGCTTCAGCCATAACTGCATTTTATACTCAATTCGACCCGCGTCCAGCAGATCAATTGAGCTACGGCACTCAATGCCGTTGCGCCATGAATTGCAGCGCGGCATGGATCTGCGCCACGACGGCCGCTCCTTCACCGACTGCCGCCGCCACCCGCTTGGTCGATGCCGCGCGCACGTCGCCGATTGCAAACAGGTTCGGCACGCTTGTCTCAAGCGGAAGCGCCGGGCGGGTACAGGCCGCGGCATCGCCCCGGAATGGTTGCCCGGTCAGCACGAAACCATTGCTATCGGTGTCGGCATGCTTGCCGATCCACACGGCGTTGGGGTCCGCGCCGATGAACAGGAACATGTGGCGAAGCGGGAAACGCCGCTCCTCGCCGGTCGTTCGGTCGCGCAAGACCGCCGCCGCGAGCCCGCCGATCCTGTCGCCCTCGAGTGCAACCACCTCGCAGCTGGTATGGATCTCGACATTCGGAAGGGCGGAAATCCGCTCGATGAGATAACGCGACATGGTTTCCTCCAGCGCACGCCGCACGATCAGCCGCAAGCGCTTGACCTGCGGCGCCAGGAAGACCACTGCCTGCCCGGCGGAATTGCCGCCGCCGATCAGCGCGATCTCCTCGCCTTCGCAGAGCTTTGCTTCGATCGACGACGCCCAGTATGAGACGCCCGCGCCCTCGAACATCTCGATATTGGCGATGTCAGGGCGCCGATAGCGCGCGCCGGAGGCGACGATGACGGTCAACGCCTCGACGGCACCACCGTTGGCAAGCTTCAGGGTGTGAAACTGTGGCTCCGAGCCCGGCGAAGCCGGCACGAGATCAAGGACTTGCAGCGGAAGGGCGATCTCGGCGCCGAATTTCAGGGCCTGGTTGAAGGCGCGTCCTGCCAGCGCCTGACCGGAAATTCCGGTCGGGAATCCAAGGTAGTTTTCGATCCGCGCCGATGCGCCCGCCTGTCCGCCGACCGAGCGCTCGTCGAGGACGATGACGCTCAAACCCTCCGACGCGGCATAGACGGCAGCGGCCAGTCCGGCCGGCCCGGCCCCGACGATCGCCACGTCATAGATCACATCCGACCTCAGCTCCGGCGTCATGCCGAGGCAAAGCGCTGCCTCGATATCGCTGGGGTTTCTAAGGACCGTTCCGTTCGGGCAGACCATCAGCGGCAGCTCGGCGGGCAGGACGCCGAGCCGCTCGATCAACGCGTGTCCTTCCTCGTCCGATGAGCCGTCAAGGATGATGTGGGGATAGGCGCTGCGGCTGAGAAACCCTTGCAGGCGGGTCAAGGCCGGACTGCCCGGCACGCCAATCAGCACGGAGCCTGCGCCGCCGGCATTGATCAAAGCAACCCGGCGAAGGATGAACGCCCGCATGATGATCTCGCCGACATCGGCCGAACCGATGACCAACGCCCGGATATGGGCGCCGTCAAAGGGGAGGAGGGTACAGCCGTCAGGACCCGCCCTACCGCGAACGAGCGAAGGACGGCCGGAAAGCTGATTGACTTCGCCCGTGAACTGGCCGGAATGATGGGTCGTGACATAGGCCTCGTGCGACAACCCCTCATGGCGAAACACATCGAGCGACCCCGCAAGCACCAGCCATGCCGGTGCGGTCCTGTCGCCGATCTCAAACACGGCTTCTCCAGCCTCGAAGCTGCGCGCCTCTCCACTGGAAAATCGCTTTGCCGTCTCCGCCTGATGAGCGGTCAGAACCGGAAACATCTGGTAGTCACGCGAGCCGAGATCTGCCATTGGGTCCTCCGAAGTCAGTAGTAGCGCGGTATCGGGCCGCGTTGCGCCGTTTGATCGGGCAACTCGACGAAAACCTCGTCGACAAAGCACCAGCCCCATCCTTCCGGCGGATCGTAGCCTTCGATAACAGGATGTTGCGTTGCATAAAAATGCTCGGTCGCGTGCTGGCCGGGCGATTGATCGCAGCAGCCGACATGCCCGCATTCACGGCAGACGCGAAGATGAAACCATTTCTGGCCGGTCGCCAGGCATTCCTCGCAACCAAGGGTGCGAGGCGTCACCGACCGGATCGTTCCCTCATGGCTACAGCCCGACATCATCAGCCTCCATCTCCAGTGCATCACCAGAATAGGCCAAGCCACAGCAGCGACAAGGCTGGAAGCTAAATTAGTGACGTTCGAATATCAGGCCGGCGCTTCATTCCGCTCAAAGGCTCTTGAACACGAGGCATATGCCTCCGGCTTTGCGGATGGTGAGGCAAGTCGAGGTTGCCTCTGCCCGCGTCTGCCGCCCGATCCTTGCCGAATAGCGCGGGCGAAAGCCGAAGTCGCGGTCGCGCTGGCGAATGATGAGCGGCTGTTCGTTCTTGAGAGGTGCTGGAAGCCGAGCGATGGCATCGGCAAATAAGGACCTTGCGATATCGTTGCGTGGGGCCGCCGCCAGCTGAACGCCCCAGGGCGCCCAGACGCCTTCCGCCTGCTCGATCGGCGCGCCGAGCCGCCGACTGCTTGCCAGCGAAACGCAGGCGTCGACAAACGGCTTGTTTCGGCTGAGGAGCGGCAGCGGCAGATCACTTTCCGGAGATTGCCATTCTTCCACCGTGTGGCCGGTGATCCCGAGCACGTAGCTTCGCGTCTCATAGGGGAGCGCGCCGGACGTCAGGAAATCGGAAAGGCGCTGCTCGCCGGCATTATAGGCAGCTGCCGCGAGACCGAGATTGCCGAAGCGGCCCCTCAATTCATCGAGATATTTCGCCGAGGCGCTGAGCGCTTCGAGCACGTCGAGACTGTTGGCAAGGCCCCTGAGCTCTGCTGTGCCTGGCATGAACTGCGCAATCCCGCGTGCCCCTTTCGGGCTGATGGCATCGGCGCGAAACCGGCTCTCCCGCCATATCAAACGCGCCAGATAGTCTGCCGGCAGCCGATTGGCGAGCGCGAAATGTTCGATGGCGACGCAAAGGTCATGGTTGAAATCATCCGCCTTGATGCAGAGCGTCTCTCCCGGAACAAATTCCGACGCGCTCGAATAAAGACAGGCGGGAGCGGCATCAGGCTGTTGCGCAAGGGCGACGGAAGATCCGAAGACAAGGGAGGCCAGCAAGACCGCCGCCGGCGCGTCTGTTGAAAGTCGGCAAAGCCGCCGAAAAACCGATATCGTCAACATCTCCCGCAGCCGTCTCCCGATCGAGCCCGCCGTGCCGATATAGCAGTTGCCGGCCAAGGCACGCAATCTGGTCGTGAGTTGGCGACAAGAGGCCTTCGTGCGGGAGGGCAATTGCATATGGGCGGCGGACTGGCAGCTGCACACTCAAGCCCTCTTTGGTGAGAAGGCCTGCAGGGCCGTCTCGAACCGCAAGGGCTGGCCCCGGGGCCGGTTGGCGGCGGACATCGGAGCAAGCGCCCCCGTTTTCGAGGCAATTCTTCGAATTGCACCTCAAGATGAGGGCTCGACGTCTCGGCCCCGGCGCTCTTCATAAGCGGGCGGAGAAAACTGGGCGAGGGCTTTTTCGTCGCCCTTCCTACCGCTTCAGGCTCCCCAATATCCCCCGCACCAAGGCTCGTCCCACCTGGCTGGCAACCGTCCGCGCGACGCTTTTCAGCGCCGCCTCGACGATGGTCTCGCGCTGATAGCCGGAGCGCCCGCTCGGCTTTGACTGGTCATTGTCCTTGTCCGAACCGAAGCCGGGGAGGGTCCATCCTCCGCTGGCATTGTCGTTGTCGGCGGGTTGGGCCGGCGGATGCTGCTTGTCCTCGTTCTGATCGCTCGCCTTACGGGCGCGGGCGACCAGCATTTCGTAAGCCGACTCGCGGTCGACATCCACGTCGTAGAGGCCGGCAACGGGGCTGTTGGCGATGATCTTCTGCCGCTCCTCGTCGGTGACCGGCCCGACCCGGCCGGACGGCGGGCGGATCAGCGTGCGCTCGACGATCGACGGCGCCCCCTTGCCTTCGAGTGTCGAGACCAGCGCTTCGCCGGTGACCAGGTTACTGATGACGGTGGCGCAATCGAAATCGGGGTTCGGGCGGAATGTATCGGCTGCCGTCTTCACGGCCTGCTGCTCGCGCGGCGTATAGGCGCGCAGCGCATGCTGGACCCGGTTGCCGAGCTGGGCGAGCACGGTATCCGGCACGTCAAGTGGGTTCTGCGTCACGAAATAGACGCCGACGCCCTTGGAGCGGATCAATCGCACAACCTGTTCGACGCGCTGGATCAGCACCTTCGGCGCGTCGTCGAAAAGCAGATGTGCCTCGTCGAAGAAGAATACCAGCTTCGGCTGATCCGGGTCGCCGATCTCGGGCAGGTCCTCGAAAAGCTCTGACAGCAGCCAGAGCAGGAATGTTGCGTAAAGCCGCGGGTTCATCATCAGCTTGTCGGCGGCAAGTACCGAGATCTGCCCGTAGCCGTTCTGGCTGGTGCGCATGATGTCGGAAATCTTCATCGCCGGCTCACCGAAGAAGTGGACCGCACCCTGTTGTTCCAACACAAGCAAGCCGCGCTGAATCGACCCGACCGACGATTTGGAGATCAGCCCGAACTGGTTGGAAAGCTCCGAGGCGTTCTCGCCCATGTAGTTCAGCAGCGCCTGAAAATCCTTGAGATCGAGCAGCGGCAACCCGCCCTGATCGGCGATCTTGAACGCGATGTTGATGACGCCTTCCTGAGCCTCCGAGGCGTCCATCAGCCGCGACAGAAGCAGCGGACCCATCTCGGCGATGGTCGTGCGGACGCGGTGGCCCTTCTCGCCGTAGACATCCCAGAAGATGACTGGGAACTGCTCGAATTCATAGGGCGAAAGGCCCACTTCCTCGGCCCGCTTGGCGAGGAAATCCTTCGGCTCGCCCTTGGCAGCGATGCCGGAGAGATCACCCTTGATGTCGGCGCAGAAGACCGGCACGCCGGCCTTGGAGAAACCCTCTGCCAGAACCTGCAGCGTCACCGTCTTGCCGGTCCCCGTCGCGCCGGTGACCAGCCCGTGGCGGTTGCCGAACTTGAGCGCCAGATATTCCGGCTTGTTGATGCTGTCGTCCGGCTTGCGGCTCGCCCCAAGGAAAATCTGTCCGTCCTGCTCAGTCAATTTTCGTCTCCCATGGAACCGGCGCTGCAATCGTTACGGTTGCCCCGTCGGCATTCATCCAAATGTCCTGAACTCGTTATAGGCAGGGACTTGCAGACGGACAACCTTCGGAGCAAGTTTAAACGACCGGCGGCAGCTTGAGTTGCATACGCAACTCAAATACGTTGACACCAACGTCAGATAGAGAGCGGAGAATGACATGAACGAAATCGTAGACCAGATTGCGGCCAAGGCCGGCATCGCCCCTGACGTCGCCGAAAAGGCAGTCGGCATGATCCTCGGCTTCCTGCAGCGAGAGGCGCCCGATGGCCCCGTTGCAAAGATGATCCAGTCCATTCCCGGCGCCTCCGACCTGGTGGCCCAGTATAACGGCGCTGAAAGCTCCAGCGGCGGCGGCATCCTTGGCAGTCTGATGAGCGCGGTCGGCGCCGGCGGCGGTGTCATGGCCCTCGGCCAGCAATTGATGAGCAGCGGTCTCGGCATGGGCGAAATCACCACGATCGCCAAGGAAACCATCGCCGTCGCCCGCCAGCACGCCGGCGACCAGGTCGTCGACGAGGTCGTCGGCTCGATCCCGGGCTTGAGCCAGTTTATTTGATGGGCTGCGTCACGCCCCTCACCACCAGGGCAGGGCGGCGTGGCAGGATGAAAGTTTCACCCTCCCTTTGATGGGGGAGGGTCGGCACAAAGTGCCGGGGTGAGGTGATCCCTTGTGACATCCAACGGTCACCCCCACCCGTAGCTACGCTGCGACCTCCCCCATCAAGGGAAAGGTCGAGGGCCAAACCACCGCGAGGCGAAGGGGCAAGAGAACGACGGCGCCTCCTAGTAGCGGAATGTGGAACTCGTTTTGAGACGGGCGGCAAGCGGCCTTCTTTTCCTTACCCCTTCACCGCCACCATGAATATTCGCGGAAACCGCAACAGCACCCGGCCGTCCGACATCTCGGGATAGGCCTTCTTGAGGCGCTCCAGGTAGGCGGCGGCAAAAGCGTCGCGGTGTTCCGGGCCGGCGTGGTCGAGATAGGGGCGCAGGCCGGTGCCCTTGACCCATTCGACGATGGCCGCAGCACTTTCCAGCGGATGATTATAGGCGGTGTGCCAGATGTCGATGCGGGCGGATTTGGCGATCAGGCTGTTGTAATAGACTGACGGTGCGGGCAGGGGTTTGCGGCGCACGCCCTGTCTTGCAAAGGCTTCCCGCCAGGGGCCGTCATGGGCGGTTTCCTCCATCAGGAGGTGGCTGGGTTCGTTGACGTTGTCAGGCATCTGCACAGCGAGGACGCCGCCGGGTGCAAGTCCGTCCATCAGCCCGGCGAGGATCTCGATGTGGTTGGGCAGCCATTGGAAGACGGCATTGGCAAAGAGAAGATCGGCCGGTTCGCTTGGCTGCCAGGTGGAAAGGTCGGCCTCGACGAAAGGCGTCGCCGGCAACCTCTTGCGCGCCGCTTCCAGCATATCCATGTCGCTGTCCAGGCCGGAAACGCCGTGAGCGCCGAAGCGTTCGACAATCAGCTCGGTCGAGTTGCCGGGACCGCAGCCGAGGTCGATCGCATGAAGGGCGCTTTCGAGTGGCACTTGTGCCAGAAGGTCGCGCGCCGGGCGCGTCCGTTCGTCTTCGAACTTGACATACTGGCTGGCAGACCATGCCATCGGGCGGCTCCTTTGTTAGATCGCCTCTTCTATACGCCTGATCTTCACCTTGTCGATATTGCGTCCGTCGAGCTGGACGATTTCGAAGGAGAGGTCGCCGGATTGAAGCTGCTCACCCTCCTGGGGCAAATGGCCGAGCCGCCAGAGAATGAAGCCGGCAAGCGTCGAGTAGCGGTCGGCATCGTCGACGAGATCGGCGTTGACGAGCCGCGAAGCGCGGCGAATGTCGATCCAGCCGTCTACGGTCAGCGATCCGTCGTTGGCCTTCTCGATCGTCAGCCGTTCATCGTCCTCATCGGGAAACTCGCCGGCGATCGCCTCGAGCAGATCCGTTGTCGTCACCATGCCTTCGATCTCGCCATATTCGTCGAGAATGATGGCAACTGCCTGGTTCGAGTGCCTGAGCTGCTCCATCAGCTTCAGTGCCGTGATGCTCTCATGGACGACCAGCGGCTGGCGGATCGAGCGTTCTGGATTGATTGCGCCTTCCTTCAGGATGTCGCGCATCAGGTCGCGGGCGCTGGCGACGCCGATGAAGTTGTCGAGACTGCCGCGGGCGACCGGAAAGCGGGAGTGGCCGACCTCTAGGATATGGTGCTGCAACTCGGCGCCCGGTTTGTCCAGGTCGAGCCAGTCAATATCGATGCGGGGTGTCATGATCGAGCGCGCCGAGCGATCAGCAAGCGTCAGCACACCTTGGATCATGTCCTTCTCCTCGGTCGAGAACACCTCCTCCTCGGTCGCATGTTCGGCAATGTGATCCGCCGTCTGGCCGAGCGTGCCCTGCGGACGCCTGCCGCCGAGAAGGCCGAGCACGGCATCGGCGGTGCGCTCGCGGATGTTGCTCGGGGTGATCAGCCGCTCCTTATTGTGGCGGGCAAGCTGGTTCAGCGATTCGATGACGACGGAGAAGCCGATCGCGGCGTAGAGATAGCCCTTGGGGATATGGAAGCCGAAGCCTTCTATGATGAGCGAGAAGCCGATCATCATCAGGAAGCCGAGGCAGAGAATGACGACCGTCGGATGCTTGGCGACGAAGGCGGTCAGCGGTCTGGACAGAAGCAGCATGAAGCCGACGGCGATGACGACTGCGATCATCATGACCGGCAGCTGCTGCACCATGCCGACCGCCGTGATGACGCTGTCAAGCGAGAAGATCGCGTCGAGCACGACGATCTGCACGATCACCTGCCAGAAAACGGCATGAACCAGCTTCTTCTGCTTCTCGTCATCGTGACCCTCCAGCCGCTCATGCAGCTCCATCGTGCCCTTGAAGAGTAGGAAGACGCCGCCGATGATGAGGATGATGTCACGCCCGGAAAAGCCGGAATCCATCAGGGTGAACAACGGGCTGGTCAGCGTCACCACCCAGGCGATAGATGCAAGCAGCGCCAGCCGGATGAAGAGCGCCAGCGCAAGCCCGATCAGCCGTGCCTTGTCGCGCTGGTGCGGCGGCAGCTTGTCTGCAAGGATTGCGATGAACACGAGATTGTCGATACCAAGCACGATCTCGAGGACGATCAAAGTCGCTAGTCCAACCCAGACGGAAGGGTCGGAAATCCAGTCGAAAATCATAGCTCAGTGACTGCGGCCGCAGTCATCCCAGACCGGCCGCTCCCCTGTTTGAAAATGCAATATGGGTCTCGGCTGCAGCGAAGCGTGGCTAGGTGCGGCGCCTGCGATATGTCGGGAATTCCATGTCCGAGATAGCGCAGACGTATCTGTCCGGCGCCAGTCGCTCCAGACCGTCTACAATGATCCGCGCCGTCATCGGCCGGAGTATCCCGGTCGCGGCGGGCAGTTGTGGCGCTGGAAGAGTCACTGTCGGGCATGCGCGCAATTTGGAGACGAAGACGCGATTGCGCAAGAGGGAAACGCGAAAAGCTTGCAGGGGAGCGGGCGTGATAGCTTCGTTCGTAAAGGAATGAACAGTGGAGCGTGTCGCTCATTGTTGACGAGTGTACGCATAAGCGTACACGCAAAGCGGGCATACTTCGGAATTGATATCCATTTTGGTTTTTAGAGGTCTTCTTTGAGGAGGTGAAGGTAATGTGGAGTTTGAATGGGATGCGAGTAAGCGCAGACAGGTAACGGAAAAACACGGCATAGACATTCCTTCATGCCGCTCAAATATTCGAAAACCCCGTTTTGACCAAAGCCGACAAAAGAATGGATTATGGGCAAGAGCGATGGATTTCGCTGGGCGTCATCAAAAACGAATGCTTCATCGTCGTGCATACAAAGAGAAAGGATGTGACACGGCTTATTGCGGGCATGGGAGGGAGGTCGGGTTGAATATCACCAATATCAAGCGAGCATCGCTCGAAGACATCAAGAAGATGACAGCGGAAGGTAAGGTCTTGCGTCCGACGACGACACCTGTGGCCGAGGAATTGCCCGACGATTTCTGGGCCGCCGCCGTTGTGGTCGAGCCGAAAGCCGTAAAATCGGTGCACCTAAAGATCGACGCCGAATTTTTCGACTTTTCCAAGCGCCGGGGAAAAGGCCATCTCACCCACATGCAGGACGTACTGAAAGCCTACGTACGGGCAAAGAGCCGGTAGCGCGGCGTAAGCACCAGCTCTCAACATTCCGTTAAGCCGCGAGTATGCGGATTCCAAAAGCACCTGCCGCAACGATGACCTGCTCGGCGGCTTCATCCTTGGGTGTTCCGGCAACGGGTTTGGCGGTGTCGGCAGCTTCGAAATAGAGGGCCATTTCCCTGTCGACGATCGCCGCGAATACAGCAGGAGCATGGCCTGGATTGCGGTAGCCGTGGGGAACATGCTCCGGGATGGTGACGATATCGCCGGCGACTGCGGTGACCTCCGTAAGTCCGCCATCCGTCATGCGCTGGATCGTCAGGCTGCCTTCGATGATGCGGAAAACCTCGGGGCTCGCATGGCTGTGGAGGGGCGTGCCGGCACTTGGCGGAACCGTGACGTCGAAGATATTGAGCCAGGTGCCTTCGAGGCGAGCCCGGCGTTCCACATGGTCGGCAAGCACGAAGGAGGCCTTCGCAGCCGTTGCCTTGGTGGCGGTGTTCGAGTTGGACATCATGTCGCTTTCTTGTTTTTCTTCTTAAGGGCGGCTGCGTTAAACCTTAAGTCCGCCTTTGGCAACTCCACTAAAGTCTGAGATGAGGCGGCCGCCGTCGCGGTCATCGCGTTGCTAGGCCAAGTCCGTGTGGGAAAAATCCTCACCCTGGTAGAGAAGGGGAATGCCCTGTGCTTTGGCGCAGGCATAGGAAAGGCAATCGGCGAGGTTCAATTGAGCGGGGTGGCCTGTTCCTTTCCCGTAGTCGGCAAAAGCCTTCATCGAGAGCACTGCTGTGCGCTCGCCCATCGGTGCAAAGCCGATGTCCGCCTCGCTGAGAAAAGCCTGGATGCGCTTCTTGACGGCAAGCGGATGGATCGCCGGTTTCGTCGAAAGGCGCATCGTCGCCTCAAGGAAAACGAGGGCGGAGGTGACGCGCAGGGGCGCTGCCTCCATGCGTTCGGCCAGGGCTGCGGCATCATCCTCGTTCGAAAGGACAGCCACGATAACAGACGTATCTATGAACATCAGGAATGACCCCAAAGCGCGTCAATCTCGTCGCGGCTTGGGTCATGGCCTCCCGGCTTTGGCTCGTAGGCGAGGTCGTTGGCGATCAGCGCCAGGCTTTGCCAAGCGGCGGCCTGGCGCTTCGTTGCAATTCCGCTTCCAGCGCGGCGATAACGGCGTCGGTCATCGAGCTGTTGCGCTTTCGGGCAAGTTCGCTTGCCAGTTCATGCGCGCGCGGATCGTGAATTTGCAGGTTCATGATGAAACTCCGTTGTCATGACATTACACATCCTTTGTCATGACAACGCCGGTGTCCTCGTCAAAACCGCGTGATAACGCTGATGCCGATGCCTTCCGCCTTGTCGAGCCTCGTCAGCGCGGGGGCGGCGTCTTCCAGCGAGATGCGGCGGCCGATCAGCTTTTGCGGCGCGATCTTGCCGGCCAACAGCATCGACAGCATGGCGTCGTAGCGCCAGGCCTGCATGCCGTGGCTGCCGTAGATCTCCAGTTCGTGACCGATGACCTGCGCCATCGGTATCTGAGGCGTCGCGTGCTCGCCGAGCATCAGGCCGATCTGCACATGGCGGCCCCGGCGGCGCAGGTTCCTGATCGAATTGAAGCAGGTTGCGGGGTGGCCGAGCGCATCGATAGAGACGTGGGCGCCGCCTTTCGTGATCTCGCGCACCGCTTCGGGAACGTCGGCAACTTCAGTGGCGTTAACGGTGGCGACAGCGCCGCATTCCCGGGCAAAGGCGAGCTTCTCGTGCGAGACATCGATGGCGATGGCGTTTGCGCCGAGCGCCGTTGCGATCATGATAGCCGACAACCCGACCCCGCCGCAGCCATGCACTGCGATCCATTCGCCGGGCCGCGTCCTTGCCTGGTCGGCGACGGCGCGAAACGACGTGGCAAACCGGCAGCCGAGGCTTGCCGCCGTCGCGTCGTCGATCGTCTCGGGCAGGTGAACGAGATTGGTGTCGGCATAGTCGATCGCGACATATTCGGCAAAGGAGCCCCAATGGGTAAATCCCGGCTGGAACTGGTTGGGGCAGACCTGTTGATTGCCGGAATGGCACTCGGAGCAGCGGCCGCAGCCGGAGACGAAAGGCACGGTCACCCGGTCCCCGACCTTGAAGTGCAGGACGCCGCGCCCGGTTGCCACCACCTTGCCCGCAAGTTCGTGGCCGGGCACATGCGGCAGGCGGATATCCGGATCGTGACCCATCCAGCCGTGCCAGTCGCTGCGGCAAAGACCGCTGGCCCCGACCGATATTACGACCCCGTCCTCATCAGGTGTCGGGTCGGGCAGGGTACGGATCTCGGGGGCCTTCCCGAAGGCGTCGTAGTACATGGCTTTCATCGCGTCGCTTCCTGGCTGGGCTGGGCTGGCGTGATTGATGATGACACGGCTCGCACGCCGGCTCCAGCGTTGAGATGCAGCGTTCGGCGACGGATCGGTCGAGACGCTCACTCCTGTCGAGCATTTCTCCGGAGTGCAACCAATAGCACTGACGTTGCAAGCGACGTGTGGAAAAACAAACATACAACATGATTCGGTATTTGCTCCCTACGCCCTTCTTGGAATATTAGTATTGTCTAATTTTTTATCAACTTATCACGCGGCGCAACTATGTGGGTGCCAAGCTTTGAAATGACTCTCAGATTGGGGATTGGGGCCCCCGCCGCCCTGGCGCTCTTCGGTTTGATGGTGACGACGAATGCCGCCCTCGGCCAAACGATTTTCTGCACAGTCTTCGGGACCGTGCCGCCGAGAACGCTGGATACCGGCAATGGCATATTTGCTTTCGGGGCTCGACGCCCGCCCTTTATGCGCTCGGGGTGACGGGAACCCAGCCCAACGAGATCGACGTGATCGGCGCAGGCGCCATTACTGCCAACAACCCTTCGGGAACCGGACTTGGCGCCGCTATTGCCTACCAAGGCGGGTTCACGATCTGGGAACAAGAAACCGCATCCTTGCAGCACTGCACTGCACGACACGAGGAAGGCGATCCGCAGGGCATCGATTCTTTGCGCTTGCAAACGGCTGGCGGATCGAACCGCAGTCGCAGCTGATCTATCAGGGCTTTGATTTCAGTTCGCTCAACGGCGGTGCGGCTAACCTCTCGTTCAGCGACCTCGCTTCGCTCGCCGGGCGAACCTGCGGACGGCTGTCGCGGTTGTGGGAGATAGAGAAGGCAAGCCCCTCCGACGCGCCGCGCACGGTATCGGTCTGGGCGTCGCCAATCTCTAGCACGAATTTCTCGGCCAGCCGGCCACCAGTTTTTCATCCGCCGATCGCCCCGTTCCGTCTATCGCGAATCTTCGGGACAGGTGGCGAGATCGGCCTCGGCGCCAGTGTCCAGCTGTCGGCACGCGCCAGTCTCTTTGGCAGCGTCGAAAATTCGTCCACATTCGGCGGAGACACGCACTCCTACGGCGAAAAGGTCGGTTTGCGTGTGAACTGGTAGAACCGGTTTCGGAGATCACGCAAACCTGGCCGGTCGGTGTCACAAAAAACGGACATCGGACGGCGGCCGGTCGAAATGATCGTGACGGCCGTCGAGGTAGCGGATCGGCGCTGCTGCCAATTCGTCAGGATCGATGTCGTCGAGCAAGGGGACCTGAACCGCGTAGAAGACGCCTCCCATCACTTCGAGATCGCCACGTCCAGGCGTACGGATGCCGCAGATCTTGCAAAAGTGAAATTGGATCGTCGGACCCGCGCGCCCCGGCGGTGTCCATTGATACTCCGCCTGGGATTCGATACCGGCAACAAGACGGAAGCGGTTGGCTGGCGCGATTACAAGCCAGGAACGAGCTTTGGTGCAGCTCGAACAGTTGCATTTTACCGTTCCCTCGGCGATATCGACGTCCGCCTCGAAGCGAACGGCGCCGCAGTGGCAGCTGCCGCTATGTGTTTTCAGGACCATTGAGCCATCTCCCTTGTAGTCGATGCTGGTTCGACGATGGTTGCGCATCTGTTACGCGCACCGACCGCCACAGGATACGCTAGGGCAGTGTTTCCTTGGCCGCTCGACGTACCTAAGCCGGTTCGACGGCAACCGAGCGAGCCGCCTCGAGAACCCAGGCGCTCTTGATGTAGTCGGTGATGCCCACAATGCGGCCGCCGGCAACGTCAAGGCGGATCGCGGAGAACGGCGTTTTCCCCGACGCGTCGGCCCCCAAGATGATGACGACCGTCTCACCATCGACCGTGCCGACCGCCATGCGCCAGGGGATGATGGGGCGCCCGTATTCGACGAAATAGGGTGAGTCGGCGAGACGCCCCGCAAAGCAATCCGCGACGCGCAGCCGTGCATCGGCGCTGGCGAGTTCACGCACGCCGTCCCAATCACGTCGATTGAACCGGTCGACATAGAGGCGGAGCAATTCCAGCGTCTCAGGGGTCGTTGCGGGCCTGTTTGCGGTTGTTGCGGGCAAGCTCTCCAGCTTGGCGCGGCCGCGACTGAGGGCGGCCTTCACCCCGCCGACAGTTGAATCGACCAGATCGGCGATTTCATCGAGCGAGTAGTCGAATACGTCCTTGAGAAGCACGCAGGCGCGCTCCTTGGGAGGCAGATTGACCACGAGGCGCTCGACAGCGCGATCGACCTCACGACCGGGAATTTCCAGAGCCGGAACCGTTTCCGGCTTCGCGGCGGCTGTCTCGGCCGCCTCCCGGACCTGACGCCGACGTAGGTAATCGATGCAGCGATTGTGGACGATCCGGAACAGCCACGGGCTGAGCGCACGATCGTCGTCATAGCTTTCCAATTTGCGATAGGCTTCGAACACCGCCTCCTGCATCACATCTTCCCCGTCGAGCACCGAACCGGTCATCCGCGCGCAGTAGCGGTGCAACTTTGGGCGGAGATGCGTGATGGTATCGAGAAATGCGACATATCGCGCCTCGAAGAGTCCGGTCGTGTCGAGCGCACCCAGGAGATCTGTTTCGGTTTCCATATCGATCCATACGCAGGCGAAGGTCTTTAGGATACGTCGAAGTTTACCCACCCTGCACGAATATTGCGCCCGCCCCGCCGCTTGCTGCCTTTTGTTGCGAAACCAGACCGTGTTGCACTTTCTGCTTGACCCTTTGATGGCGCGGGGATTTCACTTCCAGCGCTTTCAAGGAGACGTAAAATGGCAGTCGATACAACCCCACGGTCAACCACCTGGACCTTTGTCGAAGGCGAGTGGGTCTCTGGCAATCCGCCCTTGATCGGCCCGACCTCGCACGCCATGTGGCTTGGCTCGACCGTATTCGACGGTTCCCGCTGGTTCGACGGCATCGCCCCCGATCTCGACCTTCATTGCCAACGCATCAATCGCTCCGCTCTCGCCATGGGCCTTGATGCCGTCAAGACGCCGGAAGAGATCGAGGCGCTCGCCTGGGAAGGCGTCAAGAAATTTGACGGCCAGACGGCGATCTACATCAAGCCGATGTATTGGGGCGAGCATGGCTCTGCCGGCAGCGTCGTTGCGGTCGATCCAGAAAGCACGCGCTTTGCGCTCTGCCTGTTCGAGGCGCCGATGAACAATGCAAGGCCGATCTCGCTGACGGTATCGCCCTTCCGCCGTCCATCGCCGGAAACCGCGATGACCGATGCCAAGGCCGGTGCGCTCTACCCCAATAGCGGTCGTATGGTACTCGAGGCCAAGCGCCGCGGTTTCGACAATGCGCTTGCCCGCGATACGAACGGCAACGTCGCCGAGACGGCCTCCTCGAATATCTTCATGGTCAAGGACGGCGTCGTGTACACGCCCGTCGCCAACCGCACCTTCCTTGCCGGCATCACCCGTGCCCGCGTCATCGGTCTTTTGCGGCAGGCGGGCTTCGATGTCATCGAGGCGACGCTCTCAGTCGATGATTTCATGACGGCCGACGAGATTTTCACCAGCGGCAATTATTCGAAAATCGTCGGCGTCAACCGCCTCGACGACCGCGAGCTTCAGGAAGGCCCGATCGCCCGCAAAGCCCTCGATCTCTATTTGGACTGGGCCTACTCAAAAAACAGCATCGAGGATTGACGGGCCCGCGCCCTTTCGGCTGGGGGCGGGAGGGGCGCGTTTTCAGGAGCAGTATTTTGAAAGAATAATATGCCGATCCGGCAAATATTCTCGATTTAGTCCCCCATTTTTTCCAATATTGTGATACCTTCCATGTAAGTGACGCCCGTCGACGACGAAGTCACAACTGAAATAACCGTTCCGATCTATAGGGGACTATTCGTCCTCATCGGCCCCTCAACTGGCGCAGCTTTGCCTGTGCCGTCAAACGTGACTGTTCAAAGGTATCCGATCATGGCTCTCAGCTTTCCCAATCCCAGCCGCAGCTATGATGCCGCCGCCCATCGTATCCGCTTCATCGGTCATGACGGCATGTTTGAAGTGCCGTTTCTTGTCGAGGTCGATGTCTTTGCCGGCGCAAACACCGAAGCGGCCTATCTCGCCGCATTCGACAACGCCCGCGAAGGCATCCAGAATGTCGCCCGCAAGGCCTATTCCTATGCCCGCAAGCGCATGTATGTCCTGACCCAGGCCGATTTTCGCTGATCCCTGCGGGCGTGACGATGCTAACCTGACCTTTTTCAGCCTCCCGTCAAGAAGAGTAGATACGCCGGGCACGGTCCTCATGCTCGCCTTTCCGCCCTGGGGAGAAGGGCCGAGCAAAGCGAGGCGATGAGGGGGCGACACGACGGGAAGTTTCTGATTTCTTGATCGTACTACCTGCCCCTTCATACGCCCTTCGGGCACCTTCTCCCCGAGGAGAGAAGGAGAGGCGGCACCCGCCGTCGTCGACACTGCCCTTCGAACATGATAAATATCTAAAATACCAACGTACCCGCTCTGAACCAGCCTGAGCGGTGTTTCCTTGGGGAGGGGAGTGCCATGGCGGATACCAAATGGACCATTCACGGCCGCGAATTTGCCAATTGCAATTGCGCCTACGGTTGCCCATGCCAATTCAACGCCTTGCCGACGCATGGCAACTGCACGGCCGTGGTCGGCCTGCAAATCGATGAGGGTCATCATCGCGATATCAAGCTCGACGGCCTCAGGATTGCCGGCATCTTCGCCTGGCCCGGACCCATTCATTTCGGTAACGGCCAGGCGCTGCCGATCGTCGACAAGCGCGCCGATGCCGCACAGCGGGACGCAATATTGCGGATCATGAGCGGGCAGGACACCAAGCCGGGCGCCACCATGTTCAATGTCTTCGCGTCGATGCTGACCAAGATCCACGACCCTGTCTTCACCGACATAGACTTCGAGGTCGATGTCAAGCAGCGGCGGGCAAAGCTGAAGGTCGCCGGCTATATCGACCAGCGCGGTGAGCCCATCGTCAACCCGGTGACCGGCGTGGAATATCAAGGCGCCATTGTGCTCGACGACGGCTTCGAATATACCCGCGCCGAAATGGGGCGTGGCTGGACGAAGACGGAAGGGCCGATCAAGCTCGACCTTGCCGACAGCTACGGACAGTTTGCCGAACTGCATCTCTGCCAGGATGGTATCATCCATTGACAGCAGGAGCGGGTGCCGAGTTTGCCGCACTCCAGAGGCGAGACCGCCTGGTTGTCGCGGCCGCGCTGATAATGTTGACGCTCCTTGCGTGGGCATACGTACTCTGGCTTTCCGCCCACATGGTGACGCCGCCCCCCGCAGGCACGACAGGGATGGACATGAGCGCCGGCAATATGGCCGGCATGGATATGAGCGCACCTACCGATAGCGCAGTGGCAGGCATGATGGCGCCGGCCCTCCGGGCCTGGTCCCCTGCCGACTTCGCGTTCATGTTTTCGATGTGGTCGGTGATGATGGTCGGCATGATGACGCCATCGGTCATGCCGATGATCCTTCTCTATGCTGGCGTCGGGCGCAAGGCGGCGGCGGAGGGCGCCCCCTTCGCGCCGGCCGGATGGTTCTTCGCCGGTTATCTGCTGGTATGGATAGGCTTCAGTGCGCTCGCGACACTGGCCCAATGGGCCTTGACCGCCCTTGCCCTGCTGACGCCGATGATGGCGACCGCGAGTGCCACCCTTGGCGGCATCCTGCTGATCGCGGTCGGTCTCTATCAATGGACGCCGCTGAAGGACACCTGCCTTCGATCCTGTCAGGCGCCTCTCGGCTTTCTGATGGCAAATGGCGGCTTCCGCAGCGAGCCGCTCGGCGCTCTTCGTCTCGGCATGGCCCATGGCGGCTATTGCCTCGGCTGCTGCTCTGCGTTGATGGTCCTGCTCTTCGTCGGCGGCATCATGAACGTGCTCTGGATCGCTGGCCTGACGATCCTCGTACTTCTCGAAAAGATCGTCCCGGTGGGCCGGCTGATCCCTCGAATGTCCGGCACCCTCATCACCGCCGCCGGCATCTGGCTGCTCGCTGGTGCTGGTTGATTTGTGGAAGGCTTACCCTCCCCCTGATGGGGAGGGTCGGCACGAAGTGCCGGGTGGGGTGCCTTCTCGCGACACCCACCGATCGCGCCATCTGCAACTCAGAAACCTGCTACCTTGCCATGTCGAACGGCGAGAATGATGACCTCGTTGTCGTCAAATCGGTAGACGGTGATATTTCTGGAATGGCCGAAGCTTATCGGCCATTGTTTGTCTCGATGTCGAGTTTGACAGTCGTTGCGCGGTTTGTCGCCATGGCAGGTATTCCCGGGTATTACCTTTTATTCGCACAGCACACTGTCCGGCACAGTCCGGTTTCTACCCCTCAGCCTCCCTCGGCCGAACCATCCAGCTATAGCAGGCACATCCCGCCAGAAGCACAGCGGTACCCAGAAATACGGCGCGCATGCCGATGTGGCCGCCGATGAAGCCGCCGAGGACCGGCCCTGCGACCTGGCCGATATATTGCGACGAGATAGAGAGACCGAGGACGTTGCCGGCGGCGGCATCGGGAACATTATGGCGGATGACGGCAGTGATGCAGGGGAGCAGCCCGCCAAGCGCTACCCCCATCAGGAACCGCAGCCCGATCAACTGCCAGGCGTTCACGACGAAGGCCTGGGGTATCAGCAGCAACGCCGCGACACCGAGCGCTGCGGTGATCACCGTCCAATAGCCGATCCGGTCGGCAAGCTTGCCGAGCCGCGAGGCCGAGAGGATACTTCCGAGTGCTGCAACCGACATGACGATGCCCGAGACCAAGGTTACGCTTGCCTGACTTTCGACGATTTGGGCCACGTAAACAGTTATGATCGGCTCGATCGACATGTTGGCGAGCATCAGCATCAGCCCCGTCGCCAGCATGGCAATGACGGGCCCCTTATCGGGGACCGATTTCCAACCGCCGCTCGCCTTTGCCGCCTTCTTGCGCGCTGACGATTTCTCCTCCTTCAATAGGAAAGTCGTCGCGAGGAAGGTCACGAAGATCACCGCGCCTGCTGCGAGAAACGTGCCACGAATCCCGATGAACGGCGGCAGCGCTCCGCCGATCAGTGGGCCGACGAGATTGCCGGCCATGACGCCGGAGGCGAGCATGCCGAGCGCCCAGCCGGAGCGGTCCTTCGGCGTCTGGGTGGCGACCAGCACCATCGAGCCCGACGCATAGCCGCCGGCGAGCCCGGTAAAGAGCCTCAGCCCGACGAGTTCCCAGACATTGCCGGCCATGCCCATCAGCGAAATCGCCACCGCCATGCCGAGGCTGGCGCGAATGAGCATCAGCTTGCGGCCGTAGATATCGCCGAGCCTGCCCCAGAGCGGCGCGACGAGGGCCGCGGCAAAGAAGGTCGCGCCATAGGCGATGCCCGACCACTCGACGACGGCCGCCTTGTCGGTGACGCCGAGTTCCTCGACATAGATCGGCAGGAAGGGCAACAGAAGGGTCATGGCGACGATGGTGGTGAATGAACCGACGAGGCAGATCACCATATTCCGCATCCAATAGGCGGTTTCAGGTTCTGCCACTGAGGCGGTTTCCCATCGTGTCTCCGTCATTTTCGAGCACCTTCATTGACTGTGTAGTCGATCTCCGCTGTGCCGCTGGCCAGGATATGGCTCTTTGCTGCCGCTAGAAGATCGGCGCGCGAAAAGATCGGCGGCAGCGGCAGTTCGGCGACGTCGAGCGCGTACACCGTCACGACGTAGCGATGAATGCGCTCATCGTTCCAGGGCGGGCAGGGGCCGAGATAGCCGCCGTGCGGGCCGGTCTTCAACGTGCCGTCTCCCGTACCGTTCTGGCCGCGCAGCCCGTGAATGGTGCGCTTCAGCGCCAGTCCGTCCTTCGTAGTGCCTTCGCCATCCGCACCTTCGGCAAAATGCGTCACACCATCGGGGATATCCGCCAGCACCCAATGCACGAACTCCATCCGGGGGGCGTCGTGGACGATCATGGTTGCCGGCTTGTTGAAATCGGAGCGATCGACCGGCACCGACGGATCGACCATAGTCAGCGCATAGGAGCGCGTTCCCGCCGGCCCTCTGGACCAAGAGAGGGCGGGGCTTTCATTGCGGCCGGGCCTCGACTTGCCCTCGCGCGTGGCAACGCAGGAGGCGCTTTCCGGCGCGAGCATGTTGCCGGGCATCTTCTCGCCGAAGCGGACCGTGAGTTCAGCCGCGGCGGCCGGAAGGGCCGCCGTCGCTGTGGCTGCGGCAATCAGGATGGCGCCGATGTACCGGGTGGTGCTCTGCATGGTCTTCTGCCCTCTCATCTCGGTGGAATGTTGATGGGCGATACCTAGCAGGTTGCCCCGGATGGCTACGTACGGAAACGCTCAGGAATTGTCCAAGGCCGCTCAGTCTGATCTTTTCTCCCGGTCCGGCCCGGCAGCACGCATGCGCTCTGCAAAGCGTCGCGGCGAACGATACCCGGTCGCAAGCGCTGCCTCGCGAAGTGACAAGCCGTCATCCGTCAACATGGCATTTGCCAGCACCGCGCGTTCCGAGGCGACAAGGTCACGCAGCGATGCTCCTTCCGCCGAAAGCCGGCGGCGAAGCGTCGCGTTGCTAGTCACCAGTTCGGCAGCGATTATGTCGGCGGTCCAGGCCCGGTCCGGCCGCCAGCGCACCAGCGCCCGTACGGCCTCGGCCGTGGTTTCGGGCCTTGCCGGCAACGCCCCGCGCATGCCGAGCACCATCAGCACTTCCATCAGACGATGGTTGAGAACGGCGGCGGGCAGATCGCCGGAAGCGATGCCTTCGCCTGCATGGTGGATCGCCGCTGCAAGTGTCGCGTCGAGCCCGATATCAAGCCGTGCCGCTGCCCGCGTCGGCGGAAAGGTCGCTGAGGCTCGCCGGACGAGCACATCCGGGAAATCGATGAAGATGGCGCGATAGGCGCCGCTCGACGGGTCCGGATCGTTGACGACATCGCCGCACCACCCCGCAGGCAGCACCAGCACGGTGCCTGCCTGAAATCTCAAGTGACGGCCCATGGTCACCAGCTCCTTGGCGCCCTCGACGATCGCAACGATCGACAGGAGCGAAAAGGAAGCCCCGGCAATGCGCTCGCGTTCATGGGTGACGAAGGTGAAAAGAGACGACGAGCCGCCCCGACGCTCCGACAGTGGAACCACCGGTCTGTTGTCTCTCGCTGCCAGCTGGCGCAGTCGGTCGAGTATCACATATGCGCCGGGCATCGGAGGCAGCCTTTCCATGTCACGAATAAATGTCGCCAAACGGACTTGGCGCTTGGAGGATAGCAACAAGCGCAAAAGCAAATATCGCTGCACTTTGGACCATGGCCGCGAAGATGCCAAGGCACGGAAGCTCGCGTCGACTTGAGTTTTCGTCGAAAGACTGGTACAAACTGATTGCATATTGCAATCGGATTTTGGTGCGGGCCGGCGGAGCCCCCCATCCCGAAAGACTGCCCTGAGAAGGAGGAGATATGCCATGACCAATATCGATGGACCGCGAGCCGCCACGGCCCGCAGCTGTTATGAGGCCTACCTCGAAGGCCGACGCGACCGGGTCGCCGCGGTGCTGACCGAGGATTTCACCTTTTCCAGCCCTCAGGACGACCACATCGACCGGAAGACCTATTTCGAGCGATGCTGGCCAGAAAAGCAGCCTTTCAGGGTAATCGATATCGAGCACCTTGTTTTTGACGGCGACACGGCGATGATCGGCTACCGCGCCGAAAAGCTCGCTGGCGGCGCCTTCCGCAATGTCGAGCTCATGCGCTTCAAAGGCGACAGGATTGCCGAAATCACCGTCTATTTCGGCCGCAATGTCTAAACCTTGGGGTAGGCTGCCTGCTCGGTGATTGCAGCAAGCCCGATAAAGGGGCTGGAAAGCGGCATCTTCGATCCCATGGCGAAGCGGTCAGCCCCGGTCATCGAGGCCTGGGCAAGCGCGACGACCGAGGCGCCCTCGGCGTAGGCTTCGTCGGATGCCTCGGCGATCACCTTGAGATAGGCGGCTGTGTCGCCGGCCCTGAACAGATCCCAGGCGCCGGCCACCAGGCGAACTTCGACGTCGGCACTGGTCTCAAGCGCCGCCGCGCGAAACAACGCGGTCGTGGGAGCCAGCGTCGTTTCGACCGAGCAGAGAACGACGACCCGTCCGCCCCCTGCAACCGCCCTTCGCGCCAGCGCCCCATCGGCTCGCAATGTCGGGATCTCAGTCGCCGACGTGACGATATCGGCCGCAGGCCCGAGCGTCGAGCAGCTCAGAAGAACGCCGTCGGCATCCTGTCCAAGCGACAGAAGCACCAGCCGGGTCTCCGCCTCGATCTCCGGGGTCAGCCCGCCAGCCCTCTCCGCAGCCTGCAGGAGGTCGGCCCGGACCGTATGGCGCAGTGTGCCCGCCGGCAGCCCCAACCGCCCGGCCGCCTCTTCGAAGACGGCGATATTGCTTTCGGCGGTATGGAGGCAGGCTATGGTCATCGGTTTGGCCTATCGTAAAGTTGCGGTAATCTCCAGTCCCCCTTAATGGGGGAGGTCGCAGCGAAGTTGCGGCTGGGGGTGACCGTTGGATGTCTCAAGAGATCACCCCACCCCGGCACTGCGTGCCGACCTCCCCGGCAAGGGGAGGGTGTTCGCATATGAAGAGCGATTGGAACCGAGGCTGAGATGTTGAGCCCTCATCCTGAGGTGCAACTCGAAGAATTGCCTCGAGGCCCGCGGTTCGAGACGGCCCGTTGGGTCTCCTCACCATGAGGGCTGGAGCAAGCAACCGCCAATTTGCATCCCGCATGCAATTGCCCTGCCATCAAGCAGAGGGTGAACAGCCCCGGGCATTATCATCCCTATAGCTCAACAAAGCGCATGGCGGCAAATCCGGCACTCAACCGCCATCCATCCCACATATCCCTCATCTCGCGATTGTTTGTGACAGTTGCATGAACATATCATGACAGTCTTCACGCAGCGGGATTTTCAAATGAGCGACAAGAAACGTCAAAAAATCTACGAGGCGTTGGTCGAGGGTGCCTATCATGGCCTAACCGATGAGAGCCTCCACAAGTTCACAGTCGAGCGTTGTCCGAAGACGACCAAAAAGAACATCGTCCTCGCCTCGCGGCTGGCGCTCGAAGATCCACACGTCAAGGATGTAAACGCCCTCCAGGTGATCTACGCGCTCGCGATCAACCTCCGGCTGGAGGGGCGAACCGGGGTGGCCACCGAGGAAAACGCCACCCCGGCGGAAAGCCAGGGCGTGACCGCGCATTGAAGGGGCTTTATTCGCTCATCGCATCTCGAAGCGGCCGCGCAGCGTTGCGGGGTCGAGGCTGTGGAGGGAGGCGGCGGCGATTGTGGCTGGCATTTGGGTTTTGACGTCGTAGATCGACCAGGATCGGCTCCAGGCGCCGCGCCGGCCGCACTGGTAACGTTTCGCGGAGCGAGAGGGCGCGCCGCCTTCGTTTTCCCAGTTGTCGAGGGCTGCCTTCAGGGTAGGGTTTGGAGGCGGCGGGTGTTCCATATGCGTCAGGTCCTCTCGTTTGGATGATAGAGGAAGGCTCACGAAGCGGTCATCGAACTGACATCATAGCAGACTGAGGGCCTGCCGGGCCGGAAATCGGCAAAATTGACCCGGAGGCGAGGTGCTCAAGCGATTCCTGGAAAAGTGCGAAGCGGTTTCCCTAGGAATTGCGTTAAAACGAGCAGATAGAGCTGTGAAGCGTTTTCGTGGAACGGTGAACCGCTTTAGATCAGCCTGTTATTCTCCAGCGTCAATCGCGTGCGGCGAATTTCGCCTGAGGTATCAGCCTCTTCGCGTCTTACCTCGGCGCGCACTTTCATAAGGGCGATCCGGGCAGCCGAGACAGCCGGCTTCTTGACGACGGCGACAACGGCAATTGCGATCGGCTTGCGCTTGAAAAAAGACAACATGGTGACCTCCTGAATAGGATGAACCGCGCACGATAAGTCACCTCAGGCAGAATTGCCGAGGGGCCATGGCGGGTCGAATGCTGCGCGTCGTCCGGGTGCGTCCCGGGTCTTTATCCCAGCTTTTCAGGCTTGGGTCATCGCTCTCCCGTGAGCGGGAGTGGGCGGCAGAGGGTGTATGTCTGGTCTCAGCGACGCAAGCGTGCCTATTCGGCGGCTGCTGCTGCTGCGTCATAGGCCTCGATATCGCGCTCTTGCGACACGCGCTCCTGGGCGACCTCGTCGTTGCGCATGCGGTATTGAGGCGAATTATCTCTGACAGGCAAAAATGCGACGATCTGGTAGACGTCGGCAGCCTTGGGCGAGAGGCCGCGGCGGCTCTTGAGGCGAACGGTCTGGCCGATGGGGAAGCGATGCGCGGACATGTTTTTTCGTCTTTCCGGCCGGGTCGAGCGCTGCCGTCATGGCGCGCCTCGCGGGGCTCTTTGTTGGGACCGGTCTACGGGCCCAGGTGATGTCAGGCAGACGGTCAAAAACCGCCTGCCGACATTCGGCGTGATCGCTATCGGGACGAGCAGGCTGCCAGTACATCCGTGGTCAACACTACTAAAATCCCTGGTCGCTACCGCGACCCTATCGCTCACGCCAATTTCAAATTGCCGACGAAGCTTCGGCCCTTACCGTCCTGTTGGATCTCGAAGGTCAATTTCTGACCCTTGACCAGCGTTTCGATCCCCGAACCGGTGACCGCTTTCGCATGAACGAAGATTGCCAGGCTTCCGTCGCTCGGCTGTATGAAGCCATAGCCCTTTTCGGCGTCGAAATTCTTGACTATGCCGCTGAACATCTCGGTCCCCTTGAACAAGACACATCGAAACCACGACATTTTGCCGTGTTCGAGGCCATACGATTTGAGGAGATCAGCGGATTGAGACTGTCTCTCTCCGCGAAGAGCCAAGCTGCCCAAGACGATAGATCTCTACTAGAAGTCGAATAAGGTTTATTTGAGGCCGACTTCCGGTGATCCGTCGTTTCCGCCTCTATTTGGCCTTGATTGGTGGCCTTTGGCACGTTGCCGGTCAGCCCATCGCTCCCTAATATTTGCTCCTCAACTGTGCCGGACATCTGGCTGAAATAAAGGCAAATTTTCTGTCCGGCGAACGTTTTTTGGCATTTCGGCGGTTGCCTCCTCCGGGTTCCGCTCCTATGTTCCGGCTCACTTGCCCAAGGAAGCAATCTGTTGCCAAAAGGAGATAAGACCATGGCTTTCGAATTGCCTGCACTTCCCTATGATTACGATGCACTCGCTCCCTACATGTCCAAGGAAACCTTGGAATTCCACCACGACAAGCACCACAAGGCCTATGTCGACAACGGCAACAAGCTGGCGGCCGAGGCAGGCCTGAGCGACCTTTCGCTCGAGGATGTCGTCAAGAAGTCCTTCGGCACAAATGCCGGCCTCTTCAACAATGCCGCCCAGCATTACAATCACATCCATTTCTGGAAGTGGATGAAGAAGGGCGGCGGCGGCAACAAGCTGCCCGGCAAGCTTGAGGCAGCCTTCGCATCCGATCTCGGCGGCTATGACAAGTTCAAGGCCGATTTCGCCGCTGCCGGCGCCACCCAGTTCGGCTCTGGCTGGGCCTGGGTTTCCGTCAAGAACGGCAAGCTCGAAATCTCCAAGACCCCGAACGGCGAAAACCCGCTTGTCCACGGCGCCACCCCGATCCTCGGCGTCGACGTCTGGGAACACTCCTATTACATCGACTACCGCAATCTTCGCCCGAAATACCTCGAAGCCTTCATCGACAGCCTGATCAACTGGGACTACGTCCTGGAACGCTTTGAGGCCGCCACGAAGTAATTTCGTTATTCCGGTTTGATTGTTTGCATCCGGCGCTGAGAGCAGCGCCGGGTGTTTTTGTTTTGTCGACAGGACGAATAAAAGGCCTTTGGCCGGCGGCATTTTGCCGTAGCGTGTTCAGCCTTCACCCTGGGGCGCAATTCGAAGAATGGTCTCGAAGGGCGAAGCGCTTGCACCGATGTCTCCGGGCCAGCTGAAACTCCCGGGCTTCGGGGGCCAGCCTCGTGGTTCGAAGCCAGCTGCCTCCGCCTTCGCTGCGGTAGCGAAGCACCTCACCATGTTCGACTTCCGCCTAAGCCACTTCCGGCCTCGAAGTCCAGCCGCTGACCCATAGCTCCCGCAGCCCTTCTCCCTCGCCCTTGAACCACGCGCCCGTTTCTTCGCAATGTTCGATGCGGTCGCTACGGAAGTTGCGGATGGCCTGGCGCAGTTCGCACCAGGCGACGACATTGGCGGTTAGCGAATAGTAGATCAGCGCGATCGGGCGGATTGTGCGTTCGCTCGTCCGACCGGATTCGTCGCGGTAGCCGATCGCAAGCTTCTCCTCGTCGCGGATGGCGCGGCGCACCATTGCCAGGTCGATGCCGGGAGGCGAGGGGACGCCTGCTCCCCAGGCATGCAGCGCGTTGGCATCGAGCGCCTGGCGCAGCGGCAGCGGCACCGCGCCCGCGATCTTCCGGCTCACCCCTCTTGCCGCCTGCTTCAGTTCGCCGTCGCCAGTGCGCTCGAGAAGTGCCAGCGCCAGCACGATCGCCTCCATTTCCTCGATGGAGAACATCAGCGGCGGCAAATCGAAGCCGGGGCGCAGGATGTAGCCGATCCCGCGTTCCCCCTCGATCGGCACCCGCATCGCCTGAAGCGCCGCGATATCGCGATAGATCGAGCGCACGGTCACTTCGAGCTTGCCGGCGATGACGGCAGCCGTTACCGGCTGCCTGGCCAGCCGCAGGATCTGGATGATCTCGAACAGGCGCGACGCCTTGCGCATTTTTGATGCCTCTTGCCAAACACTACTGACAACACCCCGTCAGTTGGCCTGCCGTATAAAACCACCCATCACACTGGCAAACAAGAACATCCGGGGAAAAACTCCTTCGGATCACGATGGGCAACTGACATGGCTTACAGCGAAAATCTCTGGCTCTACTTCATCCTCCTCTTCGGCATCATCATCGTTCCGGGCATGGATATGCTCTTCGTGCTTGCCAACGCGCTGACCGGCGGCAGGAGTGCCGGCCTTGCGGCAACGGCCGGCATCATGCTCGGCGGTGCGGTGCATGCCTTCAACGGCGCGCTCGGCATCGGGTTGCTTTCGCGCTTCCTGCCGTTTCTCTTCAATCCGCTCTTGATCGTCGGCGCGCTCTACATGGGCTGGATCGGCCTGACGCTAATGCGCAGCTCGATCACCGTCCGCGACCCGTTGGCCGGCAGCCATTCCTCCTGGCGTGCCTTCCGGCAGGGTGCGGTCACCTGCCTGATCAACCCCAAAGCCTATCTTTTCATGCTAGCTGTCTATCCACAGTTCCTGAAGCCGGTCTATGGCCCGATCTGGGTGCAGGGCGTCATCATGGGGCTGATGACCGTCGGCGTGCAGCTTGGCGTTTATGGCACGCTGGCGGTCACCGCCGGTCGCAGCCGCGATCTCCTGGTGTCCAATCCCGGCGCCACGGCGTTTGCGGGCCGCATCGCCGGAGCCGTGCTGGTGATCGTCGCTGCGCTAGGGCTCTGGCACGAGTGGCGCGCGTCGTGATCAGGGATTTAGCCGAGCGGAAACAGGAGTTTAGCGCGATCGCTTTGAATCATTTTCGCAAGCCCCTAAAGTAAGCCGCGAATGACGGTGAGGTAGGGCGCTAGACACTACCCGCATCTGAATCGGCGTCGAATGTTTCGGAAATATGACCCTGATTTTGCTGGACTATCACCACTTTGTTACTTCATTGCCGTTCCCAAAACCGGCAAACATGACGCCGCGAATAAGACCGGCCGCCAAGCGGCGAGATCCAGGAGTGTGACTATGAATTGGAAAGCGATTGCGACCGCAGTGGTGTTGGCCGGCGTGGCCTTCGGCTCCGTCGTCGCGGCCGACGGCACCCATGACAGCCGGGTCGCGTTGATGAAAAAGAATGGCGCTGCGGCAGGCAGCCTCGGCGCCATCGCCAAGGGCGACAAGCCGTACGACGCCGATGTGGTCAAGACAGCGCTGACGACGATCGCCGAGACGGCAAAGGTCTTTCCGGACCAGTTCGGCTCGGACAGCGACAAGACCGACCAGGAGGTCAACCCCAAACTCTGGGACAATATGGATGACTTCAAGGCGAAGGCCGCGAAGCTTTCGACCGACGCCGAGATGGCGCTGGCGCAACTGCCCGTCGACCAGGCCGGCGTCGGCGCCACCCTGAAGACGCTCGGTGCCGACTGTGGCGCCTGTCATCAGGCCTATCGCATTCTGAAGCAATAATGCACGTCGCCCGAAGCTGCGTGGCGGTTTTGGGATGACACGTGCATGGGATCAGAAGCGGTAGGCCTTCCGCGAAACAACCGATCTGGTGATCGCGCCGGCCTTGCCGCCGGGGCGATCACTGCTAGTTTGTCGGTTGAGGCGTCCCAAAGAGGATAGAGGCATGGTTGCACGGTTCACAAGATGGCTTCTCTGTCTGGTCGGGATCGTCCTTGTCGGTTTCGCCGCCTTCTATTTCATCACCAGGCCGTCTCTCCTGCCGCAGAGCCATTGGGCAGGGCTCGGCGATCCCGACATAAGGAACGGCGAAATGGTCTTTTGGGCCGGCGGCTGCACCAGCTGTCACGCAGCCCCAGGCGCTGCCGGAGGTGCCAAGCTATTGCTATCGGGAGGCCTTGCGGTGAAGAGCCCCTTCGGCACCTTCCATGTTCCGAACATATCGCCCGATGAAAAAGCCGGCCTCGGCGCCTGGACGCTTGCCGATTTCGGCAATGCGATAAAGCGCGGCGTCGGCAAGGGCGGCGAGCATCTCTATCCGGCCTTCCCCTATGGCTCCTATGCGCGCATGAGCGACAAGGACGTCAACGACCTCTGGGGCTTCCTCAAGACATTGCCGAAAAGCCAGAATGTCGCCCCTGCGCACGAATTGCCGTTCCCGTTCAATATCCGGCTGGCGCTCGGCGGCTGGAAATTCCTCTATTTCAACGACCAGCCGCGCGTCGTCCTGGCCAATGCCGACGACAAGGTCAAGAGAGGCCAATACCTCGTCGAGGGGCCGGGCCATTGCGGCGAATGCCACACCTCGCGCGATGTGCTCGGCGGCTTCGTCAGGGATAAATGGCTGGGCGGCGCGCCGAACCCCGAAGGCAAGGGCCAAATACCCAACATTACGCCAGGCTCGAAAGCGGTCGGCTCCTGGAGCACGGCCGATATCGTCAATTATCTCGAGACCGGCTTCACGCCGGATTACGACAGCGCCGGCGGCACGATGGCCGAAGTCCAGCAAAACATCGCCCGTCTCCCGGCATCCGACCGCGAGGCGATCGCGGCCTATCTGAAAGCAGTGCCGTCACGGTAATGATTGACTGGAAATTGAGATTGAAGGGCCCGGTCATCGATCGGCCACCGCAACGCCGCCAGCTGCTACTCTGCGGCCAAGGAAGACGTCGAATTGCCGACCGACCTCTTGGCCACGCTCTTAACCGGGCGACGAATTACCCCTTCCGCCGCACTCCTCACGCCAGCGCCTGGAGATAGCGCATGCCGGTAACGGGGCGGGGGGTGAAGTCCAGTTGCTCGTAGAAGCGATGGGCCGCCACATTGCCGGTGGCGGCGCTGACCGAGAGGTAGCCGCAGCCGGCCTTGCGCGCCGTTTCCCGGGCACGGTCGACGAGATGCTGGCCGATACCGTGGCCGCGATGCCCGTCGCGCACGAACAGGTGATGCAGGTCCATGCCGCGCTGGCCTTCCTGCGCCTTGTAGAGCGGGACAAGAATGGCGTAGCCGAGAAGATGGCCGTCGGCTTCCGCCACCAATGCGGTGATCCAGGGCATCGCGCCGAAAAGGTCGCGTTCCAATTGTTCCGGGGTGATCACGGCCGCATCGCCATGGTGGGCGGCGAGAAGCTTGATCATCTCGTTGAGTTCGGGAAGATCGCGATGCTTGGCGGCGCGGATGGTTAGCACCGGTGAGCGTGTGAGTGAAATTTCGCTGTCTTCGAGCATGGTCCATGCGTCCTTTTTAAGATGCCGTCAGGACGCTGCTGTCGCATACAACAAGGCCGCCTGACGGCGGCCTGTTGACATGAAGATCTGTCGGCCGCCCTCTAGAGGTACAGCCAAAAATACGAGCTAACGATGTGCGCGTGCTTGATCATGCGGACTAGATGATCCCAAATCCTCGGTTTGTCAATGGGGCCCATTCCACCCAGTTGGCTTTCATATCACAACAAATTATACTATACCCTCCTATATTATATCTGGAGATCCACATGAGCCATACGATCCGCGACCAAGCAAAGCTGGTGTCCCGGGTCCGTCGCCTCAAGGGGCAGATGGAGGCGGTCGAACGCGCTCTGGAGGCTGAGAGGCCATGCGGGGAGATCCTCCAATTGCTCGCCTCGATCCGAGGCGCGCTGACGGGACTGACCGGAGAGATCCTGGAAGACCACCTTGAGGAGCACGTCCTCGAGGCTGAAAGCGATGCCGCTCGGCGACAGGCAGTCGCCGAGATTTCAGGCGTCTTGAAAACCTATCTTCGATAATGAAGCCTTGGAGACCGTACCGATGAGTACAACGGACGACACCCTGACGCACGAACACGTCTTTCTCGGTTCGGATCATCACCGCAACGAGCAGCGAGTCTGGTTCGTCATCGCGCTGACCACTGTCATGATGATCGCAGAGATCGTTGGCGGAACGATGTTTGGATCGATGGCGCTCGTCGCCGACGGCTGGCACATGTCCACACATGCCAGCGCACTGTTGATTGCTGCGCTCGCCTACCTCTATGCCCGCCGCCAGGCCCGCAATCCGCGTTTTACCTTCGGCACTGGAAAGCTTGGAGATCTCGCCGGTTTTGCGAGCGCTATCATCCTCGCGCTGATCGCCCTTTTGATGGCCTGGCAAAGTCTTGTTCGGCTGGAAAATCCCGTGGCAATCGACTTCAACCAGGCGATCTTCGTCGCGGTCGTCGGTCTTGGCGTCAATATCGCCAGCGCCTTTCTGCTGAGGGAGGATCATGGCCATTCCCACCACGGCCACTCCCACGGCCATAGCCATCACCACGATCACGCCCACGATCATCACGGCCACAGCGAGGCGAAGCCGGGCTCCGACAACAATCTGCGTTCGGCCTATACCCATGTGATCGCCGACGCGATAACGTCGGTGCTGGCGATCGCCGCGCTTGTGCTTGGCCGAAGCTATGGCTGGGTATGGCTCGATCCGCTGATGGGCATCGTCGGTGGTCTGGTTATTGCCCAGTGGTCGTGCAGCCTGATGCGCTCGGCGGGTGCGGTGCTTCTCGACGTCGTGCCGAGCAATGAGGATCTGCCCGCCGAAATCCGCGCCGCCATCGAGACCGCAGACGACACGATAACCGATCTGCACGTTTGGCAGGTCGGCCCCGGCCACCACGCGGCAATCGTCGCAGTGGCGACTTTTGAGCCGCACGCCCCTTCATTCTACAAGTCCAAACTGGCGTCGCTCGACGAGCTGTCGCATGTGACGATCGAGGTGACATCGCTGCGCGCAGCGTGATTTGCGCGCGACGGGGAGTGCGCCGGACAGACGCTTGCCATATTATTCCTGTAGCTCAGATCAGCCTGATTCTGCCGGAGGCTTTGCATGTCCGATATCATTTCCCGCCGCCGATTGCTTGTCGGCACGGCGCTGCTTTTCCCCGCCTTGGTCGTTGCCGATGCGGCGCGCGCCCAGACCGCAGGCGAGGTCGCGCCGCCTGAGGAGCCGGCGGCACCCGCCGACACCAAGATAGAGGACAATGTCGAAAAGCAGCTTGCCGACCTGGAAAAGAAGATCGGCGGACGGCTCGGTGTCTCCGTGCTCGACACGGAGACCAATATCTCGCTTGGCTACCGCGAGACGGAGCGTTTCCCTCTGTGCAGCACCTACAAGCTGCTGGCGGCGGGCTTCGTTTTGTCGCGGGTCGACAGCGGTGCGGAAAAGCTCGATCGCCGCATCACCTTCGGCAAAGACGTGCTGGTGACCTATTCGCCGGTCACCGAAAAACACGTTGACGCCGACGGCATGACGATTGCCGAACTCTGCGATGCCGCGATCACCATGAGCGACAACACGGCCGGCAATCTTCTGCTTGACAGCTTCGGCGGACCGCCGGCGCTGACGGCGTGGCTGCGCACGATCGGCGACACGGAAACCCGGCTAGACCGCAAGGAAACCGAGCTCAACGAGGCAAAGAAGGACGATCCGCGCGACACGACGACGCCGGATTCCATGCTCGATACCGTCGGCGCGCTGACGCTCGGCGATACATTGAGCGATGCCTCGCGCGACAAGCTCTCCGGATGGATGGCTGCCAATACGACAGGCAACGAGCGTCTTCGCGCCGGCCTGCCGAAGGAATGGAAAGTCGGAGACAAGACGGGCACCGGCAACAACGGTTCAGCCGCCGACGTCGCCGTCATCTGGCCCGCCGATCGCGGCCCACTCCTCATTGCCGCCTACGTCACCGAAGCCACCGCCCCGATCGACGCGATCAACGCCGTCTTCGCCGAGGTCGGCAAGATCGTGGCGGGTATGGTTTAGGGCGTCTACCCGGGTCTTTCTCCGAAGGGTTTTTTTATACAGGAAGATTCAAAATCAAGGCGATACCGCCGAGATGTGAATCAATGTCGCATCGCCTTCATGCCGTTTGGAGGCGGCCCGCCGAGTGAGGCGCCGGCGCGGGTCGTCCCAGTTCAGTCGTCCTTCGGTTTGCCGTCCGCACCGAGCTTCTGCTTGATCTGCGCGGCAATCTCGTCGTTGATTGCCTTCTGGTCGTCGGACGAAAGCTGACTGAACTGTTCTTCGGACATGTTATGGGCCGAGAGGTATTCGGCGCGGATCTTTTCGGCAGGCGTCATGCTTGCGAGCTTTGCGAATTCTGCGAGCAGGTCCTCGGAGGAATTGGCGGCGGCGCTGGTGTCACTGGAAGCGGTGGTGGCATCGGTCGCCGAGGTGGCCGCATTGCCGCGGGACTGGTTCAGCCAGAAGCCGGAAGAGATGGAGGAGGGGATGCTGGTCGATGCGACAGTCGGCGGCGTGGCTTTTTGAGAAGCCTCGTCGTCAGGAAGGGTAAACGGCGTACTGTCGTCGTTGGAACCGGTATCTGTCTTTGAAAGCGGCGTGTTGTAGTAGCTCTGAAGCGCGCGGTGGACTTTCATTGTCGATTCTCCCTGGGGCATCGGCCCGAAAGCAATTTCAGTTCTTGATAATGTGCCGCGGAATCAAGCGGCTAGAACGAAACGATGATTCTGGAAGTGATCGCCCGTTCTGGTGATGGAAGAACGGTGAGCGCACAAGCCTGCCCGGACCTTGCGGGTGGTCCTGCCTGTGTGGGAACGGGGCCGCTAGGGCGACCCCGCAGCAATCTCTTACTGGGTCACCTACACTGGCGGCGCAAGCGGCGTTGCGGTCGGCTGTGAGTAATAGGCATTCGGGCCGGAGGGCGGCGTCAGTTGCGGTGCCGCGCCCCACTTGGTTGGTGTCTTCGACGAGATGTGTCACAGTTTGCCGCGGTCCTTCATCTCGTCGAGCGACAGCCAGGTTCCTCGATACGTGTTGTGTGCATTGGCTGTGCTGACGCAAGAGATGCCAGCTCTCAGCTGGACGGTCGTGTCAGCGTCGGTCAGTTCGAATTGTCGCGACATCGCGGGCCGCGTCGGTGACGTTGACGACTTGAGGGGTTTGTCAAAGTTGCGTAGAAATAGACTGGCTACGACCATGTGCAAGCGCAGAATTTGCTGGCAACGGCATTGCCCGAGATCGACTTTCCGTCGCTTCCGATCCGGACATCGACAAGGTTCGAGGCGACGCCCGGCGTGGCGTTGTATTTGTAGCCACTGTTGTTCAGCTTCGCATTCAGGATGAGAAATGCCTTGGCTTCGTCGGGATAGGTCAGCCGCATCATGCCTGTCCGCGTCGTGGCCGTCAGCTCGGTTGTGATGTTGTTGTTTAACTTGACCTTGACCTTCTGCTAGCCAGGCTCGGCAGCTTCATTGGCACGCGAGTAGGCTACGCCCGAAATCAGGCTCTGGGTCGTAGTGTCTGCGAGAGGTGTCGCAACGGCGCCCTCACCGCGACATCCGGGGCCGTTCAGGTGTGTAAGCGAGAAGAACTGGATCGCGGTATTGTCGTAATAATATCCCCCCGTTGCCATTGCGGGTTGGCCCTTCCGACTGAAGAGGCAAGAGTTTCGCAAATGATCGCGAGGACTTACCCGCTGCGATGCGAACAGGGCAAGACTGGCCCCGCTGCCTCAGGGCAGTGTATAGGCCATCACGTAATCGCCGGGCTTGGTGCCGACCGAGCCGTGGCCTCCGGCGACGATCAGGACATATTGCTTGCCGTTTCCGGCCGTATAGGTCATCGGCGTCGACTGGCCGCCGGCCGGCAATCTGCCTTGCCACAGTTCCTGGCCCGTGGTGAGATCGTAGGCGCGCAGATAGTTGTCGACCGAGGCGCCGAGGAAGGCGACGCCGCCTTTGGTGACGATCGGCCCGCCGATGCCGGGTACGCCGATCTTGAAGGGCAGGGGCAGCGGTGTCATGTCGTAGACGGTGCCGTTCTTGTGCATATAGGCGATCTTGCCGGTCTTGAGGTCCGCGCCGGCGACATAGCCCCATGGCGGCGCCTGGCATGGCACGCCGAGCGGCGACAGGAACGGACCCATGAAGACGCCGTAGGGAGCGCCTTCATTGCGGTTCAGTCCTTCTTCGCTGCCCTTCTGGTCCTGCCCTTTGGGAGGAAGATCCGCGGCCGGCACCAGCCGCGAGGTGAAGGCAAGGTAGGTCGGCATGCCGAACATGACGTGCCGTTCGGGATCGACCGCGACGCCGCCCCAGTTGAATACGCCGAAATTGCCGGGGTAGATCAGCGAACCCTGCAGCGACGGCGGCGTATAGCGCCCCTCATATTTCAGCTGATGGAATTTGATGCGGCAGGCGAGCTGGTCGAACAGCGAAACGCCCCACATGTCCTTCTCCGTCAGCGGATCGGGAATGAACGAGAGATCGGAGAGCGGCTGCGTCGGCGACGCATGATCCTCTGGGATGGTGCCGCCGGGAGCGGGCACGTCCTTGATCGGGATCAGCGGTTGGCCGGTGCGCCGGTCGAGCACGTAGATGTCGCCTTGCTTGGTGGGGCCGACGAGCGCGGGTACGGTCGAGCCGTCCTTCTCCGTGATGTCAAGAAGCGAGGGCTGGGCCGGCACATCCATGTCCCAGAGGTCGTGATGAACGAACTGGCGGACCCAGCGGACCTTTCCGGTGTTGATATCGAGCGCTACGATCGACGATGAATATTTCTCGACATTGGCGCTGCGGTTCATGCCCAACTGGTCCGGCCCCTGGTTACCGAGGGGGACATAGATCAGTCCCAACGCCTCGTCGACGCTTGAGACTGACCAGCTGTTCGGCGAGTTCGTCGTGTAGAACTGGCCGGCCAGCAGCGGTGTCGTCACGTCAGGGTTGCCGCTATCCCAGTTCCAGACCAACGCCCCGCTATTGATGTCGAAGGCGCGGATGACACCGGATTGCTCCTTCGTTGAGGAGTTGTCATTGACCGCCCCGCCGACGACTATCTTGCCACCGACGGCGACCGGCGGCGACGTCGAGTAGTAGTAGCCGGCCGGATTGTACTTCATGCCCGTTTCAAGGCGCAGCGTACCCTTGTCGGCGAAGCCGGCGCAGACTTGTCCATTGGCGGCGTCGAGCGCAATCAGTCGCGCATCCGCGGTCGGAAGATAGACCCGCTCGGCGCAGGCGCTGCCGGGAGCCGCCGCAGTGTCGTGGTAATAGGTAACGCCGCGGCATGTCTGGTGTTGCCTCTCCGGGTTCATGCCGGAATTCGCGTCGTAGCGCCACTTCTCACTTCCGCTCGCCGCGTCGAGCGCGATGGCAAGGTTATGCGGCGTGCAGAGATAGAGCGTGTCTGCGATCTTGAGCGGTGTCACCTGATAGGTCGTTTCCCCGATATCGTCAGGACGCTTGACGTCGCCGGTCCGGTATTGCCAAGCAAGCTTCAGGTTGGCGACGTTCGAAGGCGTGATCTGGTCGAGCGGCGAATAGCGCTGACCGAAGGCCGTGCGGCCATACTGATGCCACTCGCCCGCCGGCACGTCCCCGCCTAGTGCTGCATTGGCCGTCACCGGCCCGGACAGTTGGCCGGCAAGGTCATGGGGGTCGGTGGTCATCGAATATAGCGCGACGGCAATTGCGATGATGACGGGGACTGCAAGCGGCCAGGGATTGGCTGGATACTGGCCACCCGTCGTACTGCGAAAGCCGAGCGGCCGACGAATCCGCGGCGTCAGCATCCAAATTCCAAGCAAGATGACCAGCCCGCCGCGTGGCCCAAGCTGCCACCAGTCGAACCCGACTTCCCATATTGCCCAGATCAGGGCTCCAAGGACAAGCAGTGCATAGACCCAGAGTGCCGCTGCCCGCCGCCTGAACAGCAGCGCGGCCGTGATGAGGAACATCAGGCCGGCAAAGAGATAGAACGGGCTTCCGCCAAGCGCGACGAGCCAAGCGCCGCCGCCGGCAAGCGCCAATCCGATAAGGGCGAAAAGGATCGAGGTGATGACAATCGCCATTTGAGCTATCTCCCTGACGGAACGGCCGAAATCAGTCAGAAGTGCTGAAACGGCGGCCGGTCATCTGGGGAAAATAGAGTGGCGCGCGAACCTTTCAATAGGCGCAATCAGGCATTGAATGTTTATCGAAGTGCCCGATAGACGCGGGATTGAGGGTTCAGGTCTAAGTCCCACAGAAGGTTTCGAGAACGCGCTCCGAAATCTCCGGCGGCCGCGCATAGGGCGCAAAGGAAGGCTGGTCCTCATAGGGCTTGGCAAGAACGGTCAGCAGCGCCTCGAACAGCGAAAAATCGCTGTCGTCGACCGCGGCAACGATCGCCTGCTCGATCCGGTGGTTTCGCGGTATGAAGGCGGGGTTGATCAGCCGCATCGCCTTTGCCCGCTTGGCAGCCGATTGCGGATCGCGGGCGAGCCGCTCGTGCCAGCGCGCAAGCCAGGGTTCCGCCGCTTCCGCTGACTTGAAGCTGCCTATAAAGATCGCCTTGTTCGAACTGCTTTCCGCCAGATCACAAAGCTTGCGGAACGTCAGCGTGAAATCCGCCTCTTGCGCCTGCATGAAAAGAAGCAGCGCCTGGATGAGATCGAGATCGCCGTCCTCCTGCGTCGCTAGGCCGATCTTCCCGCGCATGCCGCCGAGCCAGTGGGTCTGAAAGCGCTCACCAAAACCCTTGATCACTTCGTTGGCAAGCTCGACCGCCTTGTCCAGGTCAGGATCGAGCAACGCCAGCAGCGTTTCGCCGAGCCGCGCGAGGTTCCATTGTCCGATCGCCGGCTGGTTGGCATAGGCATAACGCCCGCGCCGGTCGATCGATGAGAATACGGTGGCCGGATCATAGGCATCCATGAAGGCGCACGGGCCGAAGTCGATCGTCTCTCCCGAGACCGTCATGTTGTCGGTGTTCATCACGCCATGGATGAAGCCGATCTGCAGCCAGCGCGCAATCAGCGCTGCCTGCCGTTCGGTGACGGCCTCAAACAGCGCCAGATAGGGACGAACGCTGTCGCGCACATGCGGATAGTGCCTTGATATGACATGGTCTGCCAGCGCCTTTAGACCATCCGTATCGCCGCGGGCTGCAAAGAACTGGAACGTGCCGACGCGGATATGACTGGCTGCCACCCGCGTGAAGACAGCGCCTGGCAGAGTGGTCTCGCGATAGACCGGCTGGCCCGTCGTCACCGCCGCTAGCGCCCGCGTGGTCGGAACGCCGAGCGCATGCATCGCCTCGCTAATGATATATTCTCGCAGCACCGGCCCGAGGGCGGCCCGCCCGTCGCCGCGCCGCGAAAACGGCGTCTCGCCGGCGCCCTTCAACTGGATGTCCCGGCGCCTGCCGTTCCGGTCGATCACCTCACCAAGCAGGATGGCGCGCCCGTCGCCGAGCTGCGGCACGAAGGTGCCGAACTGATGTCCGGCATAGGCCATCGCCAGGGGATCGGCGCCTTCAGGCACGAGATTGCCGGAGAAGATCTGCACTGCCTCGCGCTTCAGCCATTCGACATCGAGCCCGAGCTCGTCTGCAAGGGCTTCGTTCAGCTTGACCAACTGTGGCGACACAGCATTGGAGGGCGTCTGCCTGGCAAAGAACTGCGCCGGCAGCCGTGCATAGCTGTTGTCGAACGGAAAATGCGCTGCAAGCGCGGCGCTGTCGCGGAAAGATTGGCTCATGAACCTAAGGTAGGGCGGCGGGGCGGGCGACGCAAGGCGGAAGCGCCCGGAGTGGCTTTGGAAGCCCCGCCGAAAGACATCGTGCCGTGTGGGTTCGGGCTCTCGGGGTTCGGGCTCTATTTCAACGTCTGCAAAGCGAGATAAATTATTTATCACTACTAAAGCAATTTATGATGGACTGTTGCGAAGTAGGGGTGGGTTCTATGCTCGGTTTCTTCTTCGGCTTCAACATGCGGCTCGGCCGGCTGCACTATTTCCTCTGCAGCCTTGGCCTCGGCGTCTTCATTGCGGCGATTGTTTTTTCGATGTTCGCCTTCGTCTTCCGCAATGGCGCTCACGGAACGATGCCGTCAGCAAGTGGGCTGCTGATACCGGCACTCTTCTTCATTCTCGTTGTCTTGTGGGTCAACACCAGCCTGATGTCGATGCGGATCCGCGATATCGGCTGGAACCCCGCCTATGTCGTTCCGGTCTGGCTGCTGATCTTCTTCGTCGACGCCTTCGTCGCCTTCGAGATCCCAGCCTTCGGCGTCCCCAATGGCCACCAAACCATCGTCGGCGGCCTGGTCAATCTTGGTCTTTCTCTCGCTTTGCTCTTCTGGCCGGGCAGTTCCTATGACAGCTCGACGCCAACCTTTAGCGAGCCCCGCCGCGCAAGAACCGAACCTTATACCCCAGCGCCGCCGGCGCCAGCCCCCTCAGCGTCGATTGCAAGAGCAAGCTCCGGCAGATCGACGTTCGGCCAGCGCGGGCGGTGAAGTGGAAGCACCTTCTTCCCTCGTGGAGAAGGTGCCCGAAGGGCATATGAGGGGGCCTCCGCATATCATTCATTCGGAAATCCGTTGCCGTCGGTCAGGAGAATAGAAGCGGAGAACATCATCCCTTTCAGGAAATTTTCCCTCAAGCGCTGCCGGTATCGTATCCAGTACCGCGCGCCGTTCGGCAAGCACCTCGTGGTTTCAAAACCGCAGCACTGAACATTTGCGCCCCTCATCCGACCCTTTGGACCACCTTCTCCACGAGGGGAGAAGGAGACCGTGCCACACGGACGCTGTCCTCTTGAACCTCTGTCTATTGCGTGAATAGTGAAGGTATTCTCTCAAAGATTGAAACTGTCCGTTTTTCGGAGCAGGTGGCCCACCCCTTCTCCTCTCTGGGAGAAGGCGCCAGAAGGGCGGATGAGGTGGCAGTAAGGGTGGCACCGGAAGGCATTCTTACACCCTCGCCGGAGGGTCGGGTCGGCACGTGGTGCCGGTGTGGGGTGATTTTCCGAGACACCCAAGGATCACCCCCCGCCCGCGCGTTCCGCGCGACCTCCCCCATCAAGGGGAAGGTAAGGCCCCGTCCTCCATCGCCCGTGCCATCTCGGCCAGTTTGCGTACCGTGTTCAAATTTCGTGCGGTACCCGGCCTCAGCGCCGGCAGCTTGAGTTTGGAGCGGCCGGAGCCGTTGGGGAAGTGGATGTAGATCTCCCGGCCGATGATCCTGACCTCCTCGCCGTCAGGCGCGACAAGCTTTTCGAGCGCGTCCGCGGGCGGCGGCTCGGCCAGGAACGTGACGAGCAGATAGTTCGGCTTGGCATGCGGAAAAGGCGAGCCGGCGGCTGCGGTCGCAATTTCCCCGGCGCTGCGAAGAAGCACGCCTGGCGGCTTGCCCATCCGCTCGGTTATGGCCGCCTCGAGCAAACTTTGCACCTTCGTTTCGGGCTCGTCTGAGCGGAACAGCACGTTGCCGCTCTGGATGTAGGTTGCAACGTCTCTAAAGCCCAGCCGCTCGCAGATCGCTTTGAGGCCAGACATCGCAAGCGCGCCAGTGCCCCCGACGTTGACGGCTCGAAGCAGCGCGACATAGACCCGCATGACGCTCCTCCCGATCTCGCTTACATCTTGCCCGCCACCTTGATCGCGAAGCTGTATTCGAAGGCGATTTCCTCAAGCCGCTGGAAGCGTCCGGAGGCTCCGCCATGTCCTGCATCCATGTTTGTCTTGAGAAGGATCGGCGCGCCGCCGGTCGTCTTGTCGCGCAGCTTCGCGACCCATTTCGCCGGTTCCCAATAGGTGACGCGCGGGTCGGTCAGCCCGCCCAGCGCCAGGATCGGCGGGTAGGGCTTTTCGCCGACATTTTCAAAAGGCGAGTAGCTGGCGATATGGTCGTAGGCCTCGCGGCTCTCGATCGGGTTGCCCCATTCCGGCCATTCAGGCGGGGTGAGCGGCAGGGTGTCGTCGAGCATGGTGTTGAGCACGTCGACAAAGGGCACGGCGGCGATGATGCCGGCGAATTTCTCCGGCGCCATGTTTGCGATCGCCCCCATCAGCATGCCGCCGGCCGAGCCGCCCTCGGCGATGATCTTCGCGTAGGACGTGAACTTCTGTTGATTCAGATAATCGGCCGCGGCGATGAAGTCCTTGAACGTATTGGTCTTCTTTTCCATCTTTCCGTCTTCATACCAGGCAAAGCCCTTGTCCTTGCCGCCTCGGATATGGGCAATGGCATAGACGAAGCCGCGGTCGGCAAGCGACAGGCAGTTGGTGTTGAAACCGGCAGGAATGGTCATGCCATAGGCGCCGTAGCCGTAGAGCAGGCATGGTGCCGATCCGTCGAGCGGCGTGTCGCGGCGATAGAGCAGGGTGATCGGCACCTCGACGCCGTCCCAGCCCGGCGCAAAGACGCGGCGGGTGACGTAGTTTTCGGGGTTGTGGCCGGAGGGAACCTCCTGCGTCTTCAAAAGGGTGCGCTCGCGCGTCACCATGTTATAGTCGTAGAGCTGCGACGGCGTCGTCATCGACGAATAGGAAAAGCGGATCACATCCGTGTCGTATTCGGCCGCGCCCTGCAGGCCGAGCGAATAGGCCTCCTCGGCAAAGGCTATGGAATGCTCTTCTCCGCTCACGCGGTCGCGGATGACGATCCGCGGCAGGCCGTCCTTGCGCTCCAGCCAGAGAAGATGGCGGGCAAAGGCCATGTGCGAAAGGATCAGCGTGCCCGGCTTGTGGGCGACGACCTCGCGCCAATGTTCCTTCTCGGGGGTCGCTGCCGGGGCTTCCATGATCTTGAAGTCCTTGGCGCCATCGTCGCTGGTGAGGATGTAGAACACCTCGCCCCCCTCGGTGATCTCGTATTCGATGCCGGTTTCGCGCGCTGCGACGATCTTCGGCTCTGCCGTCAGGTCCTTGGTGGAAAGGATGCGATATTCGCTGGTCTCGTGGTCGTGGATGTCGATGAAGATATAGTCGTCGAGCAGCGAGCCGCCGACGCCCATGAAGAAGCCGGCATCCTCCTCCTCATAGACCAGCCGATCTTCCGATTGCGGCTTTCCGACGATGTGGTGGAAGACCTTCGAGGGGCGATGGTTTTCGTCCAGCGCCGAGTAGAAGAAGCTCTTGCCATCAGGCGCCCAGACGCCGCCGCCGCCGGTATTTTCGAGGACGCCGTCAAGATCCTCGCCGGTCTGAAGATTGCGGACCTTGAGATTGAAATATTCGGACCCCTTATCGTCATAGCCCCAGATGCCGTGGCTGTGGTCGCTGGAGTGGTCGAGGCCGGAAAGCCGGAAATAGGACTTTCCCTCTGCTTCCTTGTCGCCGTCGAGCATCAGCCTGCGCTCCCCGCCATCCCGCGGCTCGCGGAAATACCGCGGCTGTTCGCCGCCGGTGACGTAGAGCGTGCCATAGGCATAGGGCCCATCCTTGACCGGGACCGAGCTGTCGTCTTCCTTGATGCGGCCTTTCATCTCGGCAAAGAGCTGCTTCTGCAGGTCCTTGGTGTCGGCCATGGCGGCGGTCATGTAGACATTTTCGGCGTCGAGATAGGCGCGGATATCCGGGTCGAGGATCGACGGATCCTTGAACATCGCCTGCCAGTTGTCGGCCCGCAGCCAGGCATAGTCGTCGGTGCGCGAAATGCCATGACGCGTGTCGGTGACAGGCCGCTTGGGCGCAATAGGGGCGGCGGGAAGATCCTTGAATATCGACACGGCAATTCGCTTTCTGGGTGATCAACGGTGCTGAAGAGATAGAGAGCGGTGGCAAGCGGATCAAGCGGATTTCCATTGCTAATGTTATGGCCCGCTGTCCGCACGAGCCAAACCTTTCCGTGATCGTCGGCGACTTGCCTTGATGTCACCACATTGTTTAAGAAAGTCCGCAGGTGCTTCAAGAAGTCGAGCCACGCTTTGTCAGGCTATCGCGCCAGGTACGGTCGCTTTGGAGCTTGGAATGACTGAAGGGACTGGCTTACATGTTGAAATCGATTGTCGTTTCACTAGGCGTTGCCTGCGTCGCCACATCCGCCTTTGCGGTTGATACTGCAATCGAGAAGCAGTTGCAGAAGCTCGATCCATCCGAGCGCATGGAACAGAGCTGCGATACGGAAGCGATGAAGCAGATTGCCGACAAGAAGGACGGTTTCAAGCCGGACAAGGTGATCGCCTACACGTTCAGCGACCCCGACATGGGTGAGAACTCCATCAAGGCCCCGGGCGCCGTTTTCCGCAGCAAGGGCGACTGGTATCACCTGACCTACGACTGCGAGACAGGCCCTCAGCACATCCACGTCCGCTCGCTCAGCATCGAGATCGGCAGCAAGGTGCCCCGCGAGGATTGGGGTCCGCACTATCTCTACGATTGATAGGTCGGGCAGGCCGCCGCGCCTTATTTCCGTCGCCTTGGCGCGGGATGGCAGGGCGGTATGGCCGGTCGGTTGATTGGCCTGACCCGACATGCGCTATTTTTCCATTCCGAACGGTGGCCTGATGATGATCCGTCTGCTTCTCTCTTCCGCCATCCTTCTTGCCGCCCTGCCGGCCGCCTTCGCGCAAGACGCCATGTCATCTGCCCGGCCAGCGCCGGCGGCTGCAGAGCCGGTCACAACCGCGTCTCCTATCTCGAAGGTGAAGCTCGTCGAGCCGCACCTGCATGTCACCCGCGTCGGCAAGGGCGCGCCGCGCGTGGCCTTGACGTTCGACGCCTGCATGGGAAAGACGGATACCCGCATCCTGAACACGCTGGTCGAACAGCAGGTCCCGGCGACGATCTTCGTTACGGCCCGCTGGCTGAAAGGCAACCCCGAGGCGCTCGCCACCTTCCTTGCCCATCCCGATCTGTTCGAGCTTGAAGATCACGGGCTCAATCACATCCCCGCCGTCGACCAGCCGACGCTCGTCTACGGCATTCCTGCTGCCGGCTCGCCGGCTGCGGTCGCGCAGGAGGTCAAGGGCGGCGCCGACGCTATGGTGGCGCACGGCATCCCGCAGCCGCGCTGGTTCCGTGGGGCTACGGCGAGATACAGCCCGTCGGCAATCGCCGAGATCAGGGGGATGGGATATCGCATCGCCGGCTATTCGCTGAACGGCGACAGCGGTGCTTCGTTGCCGGCGAAGGTCGTCGAGAAGAATTACGTCTCGGCCAAGGACGGTGACGTGCTGATCTCGCATATCAACCAGCCGACGCATTCCTCCGGTGAAGGCGTCGTCAAGGGTATCCTGGCTCTCAAAGCCCGCGGCGCGCAGTTCGTCCGCCTTCAGGACATCGCCGAGCATGGCGACGACGCGACGACGGAATAGCCTTCCATCGTCGACAATTTTCAAATTGACGTAAAGCCAGTTTCACGGCGCCGGCGTGCGCAATTGTAGTTCAGCCATCGGTCGGCGGAGATGTGGACACCGGCGACGCTGCGATTCCCGGATCGACCAGTGCTGGTGGCGCTACGCCCCAGCGGCAGCGACGCCGAATCCGGCCGCGATGGCAAGCGCATTGTCGTTGAATGAAATCGGCACTCCCGTAAGACACCGCCACCGGCAATCGCAATTCTCTGAAAAGGATTCGCCTGCTGGTTATGTAATTTATAATATATTTCCCAATGATACGACGATAGATCGATAAAGCTTTCGTATCTCGTCGCAAAATCAAAATGACGAATATTTAATTGTCTTGATTTTCAACTTGTTGATTTAATATTAATATTACCTGCATTTATATTGATGCCGTCGCGGACAATTGCGAAAATGCCAAATTTAAACTGAAGTATACTGATAGGTCGTTGCTTTTGCATATCCGAATTGCGTTTCCTAAAAACTCGCGCCGCTGGCACGGAAAGCGCTGGCCTCGTTGTAGGAACCAAACCCTGGCGCCTCGCGGTCGAGTGCGAAATCGTCGAACCAGTCGCGCCGCGTGTCGGCAATCATCGCGCCGACCATCAGCGCCGCCATGAACGACAAGGTGATGCCGTTGCCGCCATAGCCGTAGGCGGCAAGCACGCGCGGCATCTCCGGCACCGGTCCGATGAGCGGCAAGCCGTCCGCAGTTTCGCCGAAGGTGCCGCACCAGCGATAGCCGACCGTCGCATCGGCCTGCGGCCAGAGCTGCTGCAGCTTGCCGCGCAGCATCTCGATCTTGGCCGCCAGCTTGCCGTCGCGGATCGCCGGATCACCGGTCTCATCGTCCTCACCGCCGATGATAATGCGATTGTCGGTCGAAGTGCGCATGTAGAGATAGGGATGGCTGTCCTCCCAGATCAGCGCGCGGTCGCGCCACAGCTGGTCCGGGTCCTGCGGCACGGTTGCCAAGGCCCAGCTTGATCTGGTCTGGTGCAGCTTCGGCATTGGGATTCCCGGCATGCTATATCCGGTCGCAAGCACCACGTGCCTCGCCTCGATGACATATTTGGTGTCGGTCTCGACGATCACGCGATTGCCCTCGGCATGCAGTTGCGTTGCCGACGCCTTGACCAGGTGAGCGCCGCGCTTGACGGCAATCGCCAGCAGTCCCCAGGTGAGCAGCAGCGGATCGGCCTCGGCAGCGCCCGACGACAGGATGCCGCCATCGCGTTCGATCTCGAATTCGGTCATCAGGTATGGATGCGACAGGAACTCGCCGGGCAATCCCGCCCGCTCACGAAACGCCATTTCCCGCTGCAGCTCCCTGACACCGCCGGCATTGCGGGTCAGATAGAGGGTAGACCGGGAACGCAGGCCGCAATGTATGTCGTGCCGCCGGATCAGCTTGGAGAGGCCCGAAACCGCGACGAGACTGCGGCGATAGATCGCCGCCGCCCTGTCGAACCCGTAGTAGAGCGAAAGCTCTGAAAGCTGGGTGTCGATTTCCCACTGCAGCATGGCGGTGCTGGCAGAGGTGCTGGCGAGACCCGGCTCCTCCCGGTCGATGACGCAGACGGAAAGCCCGCGGGCCGTCAGGTGTTCGGCAACCAGTGCGCCGGTAATGCCGCCGCCGATGATGGCGGCATCGAAGGACATGCTCTCGCGCAGCGGATTATACCAGGGATGCAGAGCAGTGCGCCCCCATGGCGAGCGGCCGCTGACCAGCGCATCGTGATCTGTTTCGTAGAGCGGAAGGTCGGTCGGCATTCTGTTTCGAAACTCCTGCGATTATTGATGCGAGGTCACAATAGTCATTTCGGCAGTTGCGGTTGCAGTTTTTCCTCGACGAACAGTTCGTTGATGACCGTCATGACGATCAGTGAGAGCGGCAGCGCCAGCATGGCGCCGACAGGACCCCACATCCAGGTCCAGAAGATGATGGCGACGAAGACAACGAAGGGGTTGAGCTCCAGCTGCCGCCCCATGATCGCCGGAAATATCAGGTTTTCCATCGTTGCGTGGACGCAGAAGAAGGCAGCGGCAGGCACGATACCGATGAGGAAGCTGTCATGCGTCAAAATGCCGGCGATGGCGACCGAGAATGTCATGAGCGTGATGCCGAGGAAGGGCACGAAGCTGGAGAGGAAGGCAAACACCCCCCACAGCGCCGGCACGCTCAGCCCGCCGAAATAGGCGATGATCGTCATGATCACGCCGAGGCCGGCATAGATCAGCGATGCGGTGGCGAAGTAAAAGCCGAGGACTTGTTCGACGGCATTGATGATGCGGATGGCAGCCAGCCGTTCCGACCGGCCCGAAAACGCCATGATGATCGTCTTGCGCAGATGAACCCGCCCGGCAAGGAAAAGCAGCAGCGCCGCAAAGAACACCAGTCCTTGCACGACTGCCGGTGTCAGGTTGGTGGTGACCACGTGGAGGATGCTGCCGGTGTTGTCGAGAAGCACGCCGATCGACATCGGCCCGCTCTGGAATGTCTGCGGCGTGATATGCAGCCATTTGATCCGCTGCATGAAGGGCATCAGCCGGTCGATCGTCTGTTGGACGACATCGGGCCCATCCTTGGCAAGCGACGATAGCGGTCCCGCCAGCGAATTGATCATGATGAAGATGATCAGCGCGACCGAACTCGACAGAAGAACTGCGTTGAGGATGCGCGGCACGCCGAGCTTGCTCAGCTTCTCGGCTAGGAGCCCGAGGATCATGCCGACGACGACAGCGAGTGTCACGGGGATGAGAATGGTCGACATCAGGTAGACACCAGCAATGGCCAGCATCAGGAAAATGCCGATGAGAGCCCATGCGGAAACAATGTCGAGGCCGTCCTTTTCCACCCGGCGGACCGGCGCAGTGCTTTCCATTTGCTCAGTGGCCGCCTTGAGCGAATTGGCCCAGCTGCTTAACCGCATCTCACGCTCTATCGCGATCTTGCGCGCCTGCTTGCGGATGCCGTTGGCGATGCCCATGTTTTTAAAGGTCCCCGGACGCCAGATCGCATCGCCACCCTAACGCGAAAAGCCCCGCCCTGGTTCCGGGGCGAGGCTCTAGCACGCGAAGAAATATTTAGACGGGTTACCTGCTGGATTTCAGCATCAAGCGGTCAGTGTCAGGCCTATGCCCCAGGGGTCCCTCAGCGAGACGCCGCCGTCGCGCTTTTCGGTCTTGATTTCCAGCTCGTCGAGCTTGGCGACGGCCTTGTCGAGCGCCGTCCTGTCGTTGAAACGCAGGGTGTAGTCGGAAAGCCCGGTCATGTCCTGATCCCTGGCGCCGGCGCCGTGGCTGTTCCAGATGTTGGCGCCGAGATGGTGATGGTAGTCGCCGGTCGCAAAGAAGCTCGCGCCGTTATAACGCGCTGCCATCAGCTTCATGCCCAGCACGTCGCGGTAGAAAGCGTTCGCCTGCGGGATATCGCCGACCTGCAGATGCAGGTGACCGATCGCCGTACCGTCGACCATGCCTTCCCAGTGATCCTGCGGCGCACTCTCGTAAAGCGCCTGGAGGTCGAGCCTGAGCGTCGCCATGTCGACGGTACCGTCCTCGTGGAATTTCCACTGCTCGTGCGGCCGGTCGGCATAGATTTCGATGCCGTTGCTTTCGGGGTCAGACAGATAGATCGCCTCGCTGACAAGATGGTCCGAAGCCCCCTCGAGCACGACATTGTTGTTGGCCGCGTGCCGCAGCCAGCGGGCAAGCTCGGGCCGGCTCGGCATCAGGAAGGCGGTGTGGAACAGGCCGGCCGCCGATTGCGGCGCGCGCCGCGCCTGGCGGTCCGTCGTCAGCGTCAAGAGCGGCACGCCGCCGACGCCGAGGATTTCGCCGCTCGCCGTCTTTTCGACGACTGCAAGACCCAGCATCTTCTGATAGAAGCTTGAAACCAGCGCAAGGTCGCTGACGATCAGATGCGAATGGCCGATATAGGCAGGACGGGTCAATGCATAAGACGGTGTGGTTTCGGTCATGCCTTCAGGCTCCAATTTCTCGAATGTTAATCGAAACGGCGGCAAAAATGCCGCCAATGGCAGCACGGAAAATCTGCCCTGCGCAGATAGTTTCCCTGCCACTGTACCTGGCTTCTATATGGCGGATTTGGATTGTTCACAGAAGTCCAGATTTTGACGATGAAGCGTGCACTCCATGTTGACAATCTCTCAAGGAAGATTTGAACTTGTTCGGATGCGAGGATCGCAGTCGGAGTATAATGCGGCCGGCGGATGGAACAGGTCGCCCAAAACGTCCGGAAGATATGGAGCGGGGGAATGTACAAGAAGATCATCGTGGCGGTGGACATGAGCGCCTTCGGCAAGGCGCAGCACACGCTGCAGCGTGCAGCGGCCCTTTCCGATGATGGCGGCGAGATTATCGTGCTCCATGTTGTCGAGGATGTGCCGAACTATATCATCATCGACGTACCGCAGGAGCTGGTGACCGACGCGATCAGGAATGCGGAGGAGAAGCTGGTCGGCCTTTGCCGTACGATGAAACTGACCGCCTTCGTCGACATCCGCACCGGCCCGCCGGCATCATGCATCCTCGCAGCCGCAGAAGAGCACCAGGCCGATCTGGTCATCGTCGCCTCGCATGTACCCAACATCTCAAACTATTTCTTCGGCGCCACCGCCGACCGGGTCGTGCGTCACGCCAAATGCTCCGTTCTTGTCGAGCGGCGTTGACGGGCGGGGGCGCATCCGTTTTCCCCCGCCTACCTGAAGGCCACCTCCAGGTGTTGGCGGTCTTGTGCGATCACCTGGCAGTTCGCTTCGAACCCGTCCGCCTCTATCGAGAGAATAAACTCCGAAGGAATGCCGAGTGAGTTGTAGACCGATATGCTGGCGCTGTCCGAGCCGAGCGATTTGACGGTGCAGTCCATGGTCGAGCGTCGATCGTTGAAAATGATCGACCCGGCCTTCAAGACCCGTCGTCGTTGAGCCATCGTGCTGTCTGCAGGGCTCGAACCCCACAACACGCAACGATTCCGTCCCTGGTGTTTGGCTTGATACATTGCAGCATCTGCCTGGGCCAGCAGGGTCTCGATGCCCTCGCCGACGATCGAGAGTGCCGAGATCCCGAGGCTCGCCGTTACCTTCAGCGAACCGAAACCGCCGCGAATGAGCTGTGAGGAGATAGCCGTTTTCACTTTCTCGGCGACCACGATTGCGCCGTCCCGGTTGACATGCGGCAGCACGATCGCGAACTCCTCGCCCCCGAGACGACCAAAAAGATCGCCTGCTCTGAGCGTTGTCTTGCAGACCGACGCTACAGCTTTCAGAACTTCGTCTCCTGCAGCATGTCCATAGGTGTCGTTCACCTGCTTGAAATGGTCGATGTCGAGGACAATGCACGACAGGCCAAGCTGGTGGCGCAGGGCGAGCGAAACGAGGTGATCGGCACCCTGCTTGAAGGCACGCCGCGTGAGGCCCCCGGTCAGGCTATCGGTTGCCGCCGATTGCTGCAGCTCGATGCGGTCCATCGCTGCCCCTGCCAATTCCTGGAGAACGCCAAGGTCCCTGCCGGTAAACGACCTCGGCTTGCGATCGATCGCACATACCGTTCCGATTGCATATCCCGCCCGCGTCTTCAGCGGTACGCCCGCATAAAACCGGATATGGTTCTCGCCGGTCACTGCCGGATGATGAGCAAACCGCGGATCGAGCGTTGCATCCTGCACGACGATCGGCTCCTCACAATCCACGACGTGGCGGCAGAAGGTTTCTTCACGCGGTACCTCGGTGGATAAGAGGCCCGAGCAGGCCTTGTACCATTGGCGGTGCGCGTCGATGAGGGAAATGAGGCCGATGTCAATCGCAAAGATGGCCCTTATCAGCCGCACAATCCGCTCGAAGCCTTCATCTCTTGGGGTGTCGAGAAGATCCAGTTGTTCCAGCGCAGCCAGGCGATCCTTTTCGCGCTGCATTGTGGCAGATGAGGATCTTCCAAATGATAGTGCAACCATAATTTAGTACCCATTCAAAAAGCAACCGAATTATGCGGTACATAAATTAACAAGCAATTGAGTGCGGCGGCTGCCCCAAATGGCCGTTCCCGGCACAGGCACCGGCCCATTCACGAAGATTTACCGGCCGCAGCTGTGGCATTTGTTGCGCCCTTCCGGCAGAGGTGCGACGATCGCCCGTGACCAATCAACTGGATGAAACGATCAATTGGATGGGGCGGCATGAAGGAGTTCAATGGCGTTCGCTGGGCTTATGATCGCTACGAGGTGATTGTCGATGGCATCGTCAACGGTGTCGGTGTGGTCTTCGCCTTGATCGGCGCGACGGTGCTGATCTTTTATGCGACGGTCTGGAGTTCCTATGGCGAGATCGCGGCAGCATGGATCTATGGTGTCGGCCTCGTGCTGACCCTTGCCATGTCGTTTTCCTATAACATCTGGCCCGTTTCGCGGACGAAATGGATATTGCGGCGTTTCGACCACTCGGCGATCTTCGTGCTGATCGCCGCGACCTACACGCCCTTCCTGCAACGGGGCTCCGACGATCCGCTGCTGTTTGCTATGCTGATTGCCATTTGGCTGTTTGCCGCCATGGGCATCGTGCTCAAATGCTTTTTCCCCGGTCGTGGCGACAAGGTGGCGATCCTGCTCTATCTCGCCATGGGCTGGAGCGGCGTGCTGGTCGCCAGGCCGGTCGCGACGCATATCCCCTATGCCTCGATGCTGTTGATCGTAATCGGCGGAGTGATCTATTCGCTCGGCGTCATCTTCCACGTCTGGGAAAAGCTGCGCTTCCAGAACGCCATCTGGCACGGCTTCGTCGTCGCGGCCGCCGCGGTCCACTATTCGGCGGTTCTGACGTGCTTCAGCGCATGATGCCGAAAAGCTAGCCGGTCGCCGAAAAACCTTTGGTCAGCTGTGTGCTGCTGATGCATTTCTCGGTCGGGTGCAGGCTGCGCGCCAGCCGCATGACGACGGCGTCATAGCGCTGCATGGCGGATTTGGGATAGTCCATCTGGAAGAAGGCGGCGCCGCCGTTGCACAACGCCACGCCGCGGACATAGACGATGCGGTCCTGCCGGACGCCTGAAAAGCTCATGCCCCGCGACGTCGTCTTCGAATAGGAAATCTGCCAGCCGTCGCCCTTGGCAAGCCGCATGCGGATCTTCGCCTCGGTCGAGAAATCTCCATCGAACATATGCGTGCCGAATACCAAGAGCCGTGCCGATTGGTCGGGAGGCGTCAGCGTCAGCCCGTCATTGTTGTCGGAGCGGGCGGCGAGCGCAAATTCCGCGGGCAGCTCGATCGCATAGCCGAAGCGGGTATTGTCATAGGGCCACCATTCAGATGCCGATGCCGGCCCGCTAGAAACGAGCGGGGCTGAAGCAAGCAGAGCTGAAACAAGCAGGATTGCGACAGGACGCGGGAGCATACGGTTTCCAGATGGGAGGATCCGGCCAGCATTATCGCATTTTTCAACGAAAATCTCGCGCCGATTTCACCACCATGCTGATAGCGCCGATTTGTTACCGTTTCATTGCCGCGACGTGCAATGACTAATTTACATAGGCGCAGTCGCGGAGTATCCCGCGGCAAATATTGGCGAGACGGACGAACATCGATGGATAGGACAGTTACCCTGCGTGACGCGACTGAGGGCGATATGCCGGCCGTTCGCGACATCTATAACCATGCGGTCGAGCACACGACTGCGATCTGGAACGAGACGTTGGTCGACGTCAAAAATCGTCTCGAATGGCTGAAGGCTAGACAGGCGAGGGGCTTTCCGGTTCTGGTGGCGGAAAAGGACGGCAGGGTCGCAGGCTATGCCTCCTATGGCGACTGGCGCGCCTTCGACGGCTACCGCCACACCGTCGAGCACTCGGTCTATGTCGACAAGGACCATCGCGGCCTCGGCATTGGCGAGGGGCTGATGCTTGAATTGATCGCCCGCGCCGCAAAGGCCGACATCCACGTGATGATCGCCGGCATCGAAGCCGAAAACGCCGCCTCGATACGTCTCCACAAAAAACTAGGCTTCCGCACCACCGGCACCTTTCAGGAAGTCGGCACCAAGTTCGGCCGCTGGCTGGATTTGACCTGCATGGAACTCAGGATAGAACCGGCCTCGGGGAAATAGGGGGCTGGATACCTATCTCCCCGTTGATGGGGGAGGTCGCGCGGAAAGCGCGGGTGGGGTGACCCTTTGGGTGTCTCAGGAAGTCACCCCACGCCGGCGTGCCGACCGTCCCCATCAAGGGGAGGGTGAGGCCCTCATCCTAGTGGAAATCGCTCTTACCAGGAGACCCGAAGGGCCGTCTCGAACCACCAGGGCTGGCCCCGAGGCCGCTTGCCTGCGCAAAACCGAACAAGCGCCCTCGCCCTTCGAGGCAAGTCTTCGAATTGCACCCTAGGATGAGCGCTCAACGTCTCTGCCCCGGGTCCAGTCGCTCATCATATGCAATTCCCCTGCGATCGCGGGGAGGGTAATTCCGATTATTTCCCCGGTTCGAACACCATCGAATGGCCGTTGATGCAGTAGCGCAGGCCCGTGGGTGGTGGGCCGTCGGGGAAGACGTGGCCGAGATGGGCGTCGCAGGTTCCGCAGCGGATTTCCGTGCGCACCATGCCAAAGGACGTATCCTTGATTTCACGGACGGAATCCGGCGAAACCGCTTCGTAGTAGCTTGGCCAGCCGCAGCCCGCGTCGAATTTCGTGTCGGAGCGAAAGAGCGGTGCATCGCAGCAGACGCAGCTGTAGAGCCCCTTCTCGAACTGGTCCCAATAGGGGCCGGTGAAGGCGCGCTCAGTGCCGTGCTGGCGGGTAACGCGATATTGCTCAGGCGTCAGCTGGTCTTTCCACTCGGCGTCGGTCTTCTCGATTTTCGGCTTGGTCGTCGTCGTGGTCATGAGCGTGATCCTTTCCTCAGCCGTAAAGATAGTGAGCAGGCCTTGCCGAAACAATGTGGCGCATGCCGGGATTAGGCAATAGCGCCCGCTGCCGGCCGACGCGGCACGCGATGCGTTTGAGATGGTTATACCGCGCTTTTTGATTGCCGGCTCTTGAGGCACGCTTTCCTTTGGCTTACTCCGGTCATATACATTCCGCATGATGAATTCTCGTCGATCGCCTCAAATGCGAGGTGCAAAAGGGCGAGCTGCAACAGGGAGACGACATGGCCGGTGCAACGGGCCTGACATTCCTGGTTTTGTGTCTGCCCTTCATCGGCGCGCTGATTGCACCGATCCTCACCCGCATCCTCGGCCACAACGCCGCCTGGCTGTTGGCATTGGCGCCGGGGCTTGCCTTTTTGCATTTCGCCTTCATCCTGCCGGGCATCGCGGCCGGTCAGCCGATCGCGGAGGGCTTCGACTGGGTGCCTGGCCTTGATCTGCGTTTTGCCTGGTTTCTCGACGGCCTATCGACCACCTTCGCGCTGTTGATCACCGGCATCGGCACGTTGATCATTCTCTATTCCGGCGGCTATCTGAAGGGGCACCCGCAGCAGGCCCGCTTCTTCACGTTCATCTTCCTGTTCATGGGATCGATGCTCGGCCTCGTCGTCTCCGACAGTTTTCTCATGCTGTTCGTCTTCTGGGAGCTGACGTCGATCACCTCGTTCCTCTTGATCGGCTTCGATCATGAACGCGAGGCGGCCCGCCGCGCAGCCCTTCAGGCGCTGGTCGTCACCGGCGGCGGCGGGCTGCTGCTTCTGGCCGGCTTGTTGCTGATCTGGCAGGTCACCGGTATCAACCAGCTCTCGACGCTCCTGGCATCGGGCGACATGTTGCGCGCCAGCCCGTTCTATCTCGCGGCGCTGATCCTCATTCTTGGCGGTGCCTTTACCAAGTCGGCGCAGTTTCCGTTTCACTTCTGGCTGCCGAATGCCATGGAAGCGCCGACGCCAGTCTCGGCCTACCTCCATTCCGCCACCATGGTGAAGGCCGGCGTCTACCTGCTGATGCGGCTGAACCCGGTCATGGGCGACACGCCGTCCTGGGCGACCATTCTGCCGGTCTTCGGCGGCACGACGCTGATCGTCGGCACGGTGCTCGCCATCCGCCAGACGGACCTGAAGCTGAAGCTTGCCTATACGACGGTCTCCTCGCTCGGCCTGCTGGTGCTGCTGACGGGTTTCGGTTCCTCCTATGCCATTGAAGCCGCTGTTCTTTATCTCGTCGCCCACTCGCTCTTCAAGGGTGCGCTATTCATGATCGCCGGCATCGTCGACCATGAGACCGGAACCCGCGATATTACCCGGCTGCGCGGTCTCGGCCGCGCCATGCCGCTGACCTTTGCTGCGGGGCTCGCAGCAGCGATCTCGATGGGCGGCTTGCCGCCGTTTTTCGGTTTCCTCGCCAAGGAGGAGATCTACACCGCGCTCGTAGGCGGCGATCTCAGGTCGATCCTGTTCACCGCGGTTGCCATCATCGGCAATGCGCTGATGTTTGCGATTGCCTTCGCAGTCGGGCTGAAGCCGTTCATCGGCTCCGCTGTCGAGAGGCCGCAGCATCCGCACCAAACGCCGGTGCTGCTCTGGGCCGGGCCGGTGGCGCTGTCGTTGCTCGGCCTTGCCGCTGGTCTGCTTTCAGGACTTTGGCATCGCTATATCTCCTCGCCGATGGCAAGCGCCGTCAAGGGCCAGGTGACCGACATTTCGATCTCGCTGATGCCGCATCCGGGGGTGCCGCTTGCCATGTCGGCGCTGACCATCGCGCTCGGCGTCTTTGTCTATTGGAAGCTCGATCGTGCCCGCTATCTCGCCTCTGTTCTGCTGCGCAAGCTTGGCCACGGTCCCAATCACGGTTTTGATGTCTTCATTACAGGCATCGTCGACCTGTCTGGCCGGGTGACGCGCATCCTCCAGCCGGGCCGGCTCCGGATCTACATTACCGTTACCTTCCTCTGCCTTGCCGCGATCCTGCTTCTGCCCCCGGCGCTCTACGGCGAATTCCCCGCCATGCCCGATTGGCCGAGCCAGATTCCCTGGCACGAGCAAGCGATATTCCTCATCGCCGTTGTCGGACTTGGTGCCGTCATCGCCGCCGGTGACCGGCTGACGGCCATCGTCTCGCTCGGCATCCAGGGCTTCGCGCTGGCCCTGATCTTCCTTTCGTTCGGTGCTCCCGATCTCGCCTTCACCCAGTTCATGGTGGAGACGCTCTCGGTCGTCATCCTGACACTGGTCATGACCCGGCTGAAACTGTCTCCCGCCGACCGCCGCCCGCGGGCAAGGATGCTCGGCGATGCGATGATTGCCATCGCCTGCGGTCTCGGCTTCACGCTGCTGCTCATGAGGGCGACCGACGCGCCGTTTGACGCGAGGCTATCTGACTTCTTCAACCACTACTCGAAGCTGATCGCCCACGGCCAGAATGTCGTCAACGTCATCATCGTCGACTTCCGCGGCACGGACACACTGGGCGAAATCGCCGTCGTCACGGTCACGGGGCTCGCAATCCTGGCGCTGATCCGTGTGCGCGCCGGCACGGCCCGCAAACTCGTCGACAACGATCCGTACCGAGCGGAGGAGAGGCTATGATGTCTGGTATAGATATTCTCTCACCCCGCATCTGCCGCACCACACCCTCATCCGCCCTGCCGGGCATCTTCTCTTTACGGGGGAGAACGGGGAGCAAGCGGGTGCCTCTTTCCCCTTCTCTCCTCGGGGAGAAGGTGCCCGAAGGGCGGATGAGGGGGCCTTTTGGTACACGGCTCTCCACGGGCAAAACTCCGGGAGCATACCGCCGATGAACACGCTGATTTTCCGCACAGCCGCCCCGTTCCTCACCGCCCTGATGCTGCTCTTCTCAGTATTCGTACTGTTGCGCGGACATAACGAGCCGGGCGGTGGCTTCATCGGCGGGTTGATTGCCGCCTCGGCCCTGGCGATCTATGGCATTGCCTGCGGCGTGCAGGCGGTGCGCAGCGCGATCATCCTTCATCCCCTGGCGATTGCCGGTTTCGGCCTGCTTGCCTCGACGCTGGCCGGGCTGCTGTCGGTGGTCTTTGCCGTGCCCTTCATGACCGGATTGTGGGTCTACCCCGAGATATTCGGCATTGAGGTTCCATTGTCCAGCGTCCTGCTGTTCGATGTCGGCGTCTATCTGGTGGTCGCCGGCTCCATCACCTCGATTGCGCTGGCGCTCGAAGAACGGGAGGTTGATTGATGGAGCCAGTCTTTGCAATCCTCGTCGGACTGTTCTTTGCCGCCGCCATCTATCTAATGCTGTCGAGGGTCACCATTCGCATCATGCTGGGCGTCGCCATCCTCGGCAATGCCGTCAACCTCCTGCTCTTCACCGCCGGCCGCGTGACTCGGGAAATACCCCCGATCATCCCCGATGGCCTCGATACTTTGCCGGCGGGCGCCGCCAATCCGCTGCCGCAGGCGCTGATCCTGACGGCGATCGTCATATCCTTCTCGCTCCTCACCTTCCTGCTGGTTCTGACCTATCGGGCCTATCAGGACCTTGAGACCGACAATACCGACGAGATGCGCTTCTCCGAACCCGAAGACCGGCCGCTTCCTCCGATGGGGTATTGAGATGGCGATAGAAAACGCGGCGCATCGGCAGATGGCGACCACCCCCTCAAGGTCAGGGCAACTGCATATGGGCGGCGGATTGGCGGCAGCCCACACCAGCCCTCATGGTGAGGAGCCACGAAGGGCCGTCTCGAACCACGAGCGCTGGCTTCAGGGCCGCCGCTTGTCTGCCCAAGACCGAACACATCGGCGCGAGCGCCTTCGTCCTTCGAGGCAATTCTTCGAATTGCACCTCAAGATGAGGGCTCAACCTCCCAGCCGCGGGTTCTGCAACTTTTCATTTGCAATTGCCCTGCTATTGAAAGGGACGGTCGGCACGCAGGGCTGGGGTGGGTTGATCCCAGCGACATCCAAAAGTCGCCCCCGCCCGCAGCTTTGCTGCGACCTCCCCCATCAAGGGGGAGGTGGAGAGCAATGAGCGCGCCCTTGGACAAGATCGTCGATCTCTCGGCCGCGATGCTAACGGCGCCAGTGCCGCCGGCCCATTGGCTGGTCATCCTGCCGGTGGCGCTGTGCCTCGTGCTCGGCGCGGCGCTGATGATGCTACGCGGTCGGGCGGTACTTCAGGCCTATATCGCTGTTCCCGGCCTTGCCGTGCTGGCGGTGATCGATGCCGCGCTGCTTCATGAGGTCTGGACCGAGGGGCCGGTGACGATGGTGATGGGGCGCTGGCTGCCGCCGTTCGGCATTGCGTTTACCGCCGACCTTCTCGGCGCATCCATGGCATTGGCGGGCGCGATCGCAGCCTTTGCCGGCGGCCTCTACGCGCTGTCCGACGTCTCGCCCAGCGGCAGGCGCTACGGGTTCTTTCCGTTTCTGCTGCTGCTGATGGCCGGCGTCACCGGCGCGTTCCTGACGGGTGATGTCTTCAATCTCTACGTCTGGTTCGAGGTGCTGCTGATCTCGTCCTTTGGCCTGCTGATCCTCGGCTCGGAACGCGAACAGATCGACGGCGCGCTGAAATATGCCGTGCTGAACCTGATCGCGACGACGCTCTTCCTCGTCGCCATCGGCTATCTCTACGCGATCTTCGGCACGCTCAACATGGCCGATATCGCCACCAAGGCAAAGGCCGTGCGCGGCTCGGCGCCGCTGATGACGCTGGCCTCGCTTTTCCTCATCGCCTTCGCCATGAAGGCGGCGGCCTTCCCGGTGAATTTCTGGCTGCCCGCCTCCTACCACACGCCGCGCATCGTCGTTTCCGCACTGTTTGCCGGCCTTTTGACCAAGGTGGGCATCTATGCGCTGATTCGCGTTTTGGTCATGCTCCTGCCCGTCGAACGCGGTAATCTCAGCCTGCTGATTGCCATTGTCGGAGCCGCGACAATGATATCGGGCGCGCTCGGCGCGCTGGCGGAAAGCGATGTCAGGCGCATGTTCGGCTATGTCGTGATATCGGGCATCGGCAACATGCTGGCGGGCATAGCGCTCGGCAGCGTCGAGGGCGTCGGCGGTTCGATCTTCTACGCGCTGCACTCGATCGTGCTGATGACGGCGCTCTATATGGCGGCGGGGCAGGCGGCGCGGCTCGGCGGCAGTTTCGCGCTATCCGACCTCTCCGGCCTGTGGCGGCAAAACTATCTGTTCGCCGGCTTGTCGCTCATCCTTTTCCTCGCCGCTTGCGGCCTGCCGCCGTTTTCCGGCTTCTGGGCGAAGGTGATTCTGGTGAAGGCAGCGCTCGACAGCAGCGCTTGGTGGCTGGCGGGAACCATCCTCTTTACCGGGTTCCTGACCACCATCGCCTTCGGCCGCGTCTTTCTCTTTGCCTATTGGCGGCCGGCAAACATCCAAATGAGAACCTCGCTTGGTGCTGCTGCGGCACCAAATCCGCAAGTGACCTGGCAGGCGGGGCTGCCGCTGTTGCTGTTGACCACGCTCGTCGTCGGGTTCGGCCTTTTTCCCGAGGCACTGTTGCGCCTGACGCAGCTTGCCGCCGCCGACCTCCTTGATCCCACCGCCTACCTGCATTCGGTCTTCCCGGGAGGTGCGTCATGATCCTCTTCGTCTTCAACCTTTTGCTCGCAATCGTCTGGATCGCCGTCACCGGCAGCGCCTCGTTCCTCAATCTCGTCTTCGGCTTCATCCTTGCGTCCGCGGTGCTCGGCGTTGTCAGGGAGCCCTATGCGGGCATCGTCTATTTGCGTCGCGGCTATCGGATAGCGGTGCTCTTCCTGGTTTTTCTCAAGGAGCTCGCAAGGTCCGCCTGGGCCGTCGCAGTGACCGTGATGAGCCCTCGCATGGCCATCAGACCCGGGATATTTGCCTTTCATCTGACCGTTGACCGCGACTTCGAGATCACCTTACTTGCCAACCTGATCACACTGACGCCGGGCACGCTTTCCGTCGACGTCTCCGATGATCGAAAGATCCTCTACGTTCACGCGCTGCACTGCTCCGATCCGAATGCCGCCAGGCGCGCCATTGCCGAGGGTTTCGAGCGCCGAATCCTGGAGGCCTTTCGATGAGCGCAGCACCTGCCATCGTCTCTGTGGCTATTAACCTGTCGTTGGCGGTCCTCAGCCTTGCCTTCCTGCTGACGGTCTATCGCGTGGTCATCGGTCCGACGCTGCCCGACCGGGTGCTGGCACTCGACATGCTGACTGCAATCGCCATCGGCTTCATCGCCGTCATGGCGGTCAAGACCGGGTTCACCCTCTATATCGATATCGCGATCTCGCTCGGTCTCGTCGGCTTTCTGGCCACGGTCGCCTTTGCGCGTTTCATTCTGACACATGGCGGCGAGCAAGCTGCGGGTCAGGCGCTGCCGTCCGACGCGGCAACCAGGAGAGCGGCTGGCGCGAAAGGCACTTCGCGCAAGACCGGTCCTGGGAAGAAAGGCGACCGGAAGAGGAAGGGAAAGAAATAATGGATATCGTTGTTGCGGTCGTTGTCTCGGTGTTGCTGCTCGGCGGGTCGCTTTTCTGCCTGGTGGCCTCAGTGGGAATCATCCGCCTGCCTGATATTTACAGCCGGATGCACGCGGCCTCAAAAGCCGGGACAGTTGGATCAGGTCTTCTACTGCTGGCGGCGGGAATTCATGCACAGGATTTTTCGACACTTGCTCGCGCTCTGGCCGGTTTCCTGTTTTTCATCTTGACCGCGCCTATTTCAGCCCATCTTCTAGCCAAAACGGCCCATAAGGCTGGCTATTTCCTCTCGACATTATCGGTTCGCGACGATCTAAAGTGAAAAATGCGGACCGCGCGATAGAAACGACTATTCGCTCCCTGTCAATGTTGCTTGCAAAATGAATACAAAATTCGAAACTTAATTACTTTTTCTGAATATGACGGCGTTTAGCCAAGAAATGGTAGAAATAATAACTGGACTTTCTCCGAAAGAGTGGTAATCCAGGTTCAAGTAGTGTTTTGATGTTTGAGTTAGTCTCAACCGAATTTAAGTTTGCAGTGCTTTGGTTTTTCTTCAAGCAAAAGCAGAGCAAACTTTCTTAAGGTTTTCAGATAGCGTCCAAAGGGCCGCTTCTGCTGATTCTGCCATCAAACGGTACAAGAGCAGGTTTCATCGCTCGAAGTCTAGGGGTGGACTTCGTGTTGTGCACAACATGGCGGTGAACGCCCTCCCTCTTTGCCGAAACTGCGACGAATACAGGCAGGTCGTTTTAAAGGCGAACTGCCTAGGCAAGCCTATGAACAGGAGAACACAATGACAGATATGGCTCTTGGCAGCGGGTCGGATTTACTGGTTGAACTGACGGCTGACATCGTTGCCGCCTATGTGAGCAATCATGTTGTTCCGGTTAGCGACCTCGCGAATTTGATTTCAGACGTCCATTCGGCATTGAGCAACACGTCGACGCCGGCACCGGCGGTTACCGTGGTAGAAAAGCAGAAGCCGGCGGTTTCTGTTCGCAAGTCCGTCCAGGACGATCAGATCACCTGCCTGGAATGCGGCGGCAGCTTCAAGTCCTTGAAGCGCCATCTTATGACACATCACACGCTCTCACCGGAAGAGTATCGCGAAAAATGGGATCTCCCAGCCGACTATCCCATGGTCGCACCTGCCTATGCGGAAGCGCGTTCGCGCCTCGCCAAGGAAATGGGTCTCGGTCAGCGCCGCAAGCGCGGCAAATAACAGATCCATTGACGCTGCATACATGATGAAAGCCGGGCCATTGCGCCCGGCTTTTGCTTTTTCTCGATATGCCTCGCGATAGGGCGCTAGCCAAGAGAGGAAAATAATCCCATATAAGCCAATTGTGAGGTTCGACGTCGAAGCCGGGGATGGATCCGTGCTGATATCAACCCTTCAGGCCATAGAGAAGGCCGCCGCCGCGGGCCTCGTCATCCGCAACCGGGCGCGGCTGACGCTCGCGCCGGCGGCGCGTCGTTGCCGAGAGCGAGGAGACGTTTATCGCCCGGCATGCCGATATCGTCACCGCAACCGCAACCGCAAGGTCGAGGGCGTGCGGCAATCGGTGTGTGCCGACCGTCCCCATCAAGGGCAGGGTGTTCGATGCCTCACCATAGCCTTCCGTGTTCAAATTGACGGGAGATCACGCCACCACCCGTACACGTGCCTCTTCGCGGATCCGCCTGATCATCGACCGCAGGCCGTTGGCGCGCTGGGCGGACAGGTGTTCGACCAGGCCGATCCTGTTGAAGACATCCAGAGCATCGAGATTGGCGATTTCAGACGCCGTCTTGCCGGAATAAATGGCAAGCACGATGGCAACGAGGCCGCGGACGATATGGGCGTCGGAATCCCCCTCGAACGTCATCAGCGGATCGCCCGGATCGCCTGATGTATGGGTGACCAGCCAGACCTGGCTCGCGCAGCCCATCACCTTGTTTTCGAGCACCTTCTTGTCCTCAGCCAGATCCGGCAGCGCCTTTCCGAGCTCGATCACATAGCGATAGCGATCGTCCCAGTCGTCAAGGAAAGCGAAGTCGTCGATAATCTGTTCAAGGCTGTTCATCACACCGGTCCAATGTCTCTCAACAAGGATATAGGCCATGGCGCCCGCAATTTGAACCGCGATCACAAAAAAGAACGCCGTGAGGGATGGGCTTCCTCACGGCGCAGCGAATGCTGAAATTCTAACAGGGCAGGCACGTCACAGACCGGAGAGGTCGGGCAGTCATTGCCGTACGGTTCCGGGCAGATTCCAACGGGATGCCGAGGTCGGCGCTCCCGAAATTCATTTGAAGGCGTATTTCAGATGGTCGGCTTGGCAAGCGGGATCGGGATGGAGCCGTGGGCTGCGACAGTACCGGTGACCACCGCATCGGCAGGCTCACTGCTGGGTGCGGGCTTTGCCGGCATCGGCTGCATCGCTGCCGCCACGACCTTGTTCATGGCAGTCTGGCCGGCCTTGGCTGTTGCGGCCTCGCCGTTCTTGATCGTGTCGGAAACGGCCGACTTCTCATCTGCCTTGTTGCCGCCGAACTGGCTGTCGAGGAACTGATAGGCGACGAGGGCGCCTTCGCGGGCCCTATAGCCGAGTGCTGTGAAGGTCTCGCCGCCCTTGACGCAGACGTCGGGCTTTTCGCTGCAGAGAGCGCTGACGTACTGGAAGGCGCCGGTCGCTGCGCCGAACGCGTCGGAAACCTGGACTTTCGGTTCATTCTGAAGGCGCGACGTGCTCTGCGAACTGAAAACCGGCAAAAGCACCAGTACCAGCGAGAACCAGAAGGCCGTCTTGATCAGAAACCACATCGTCTTGCCCATCCTGTCTGTCGTTCGGTCTTGGCGCCGATTGAGAAGCCGGGTGTCCGGTATTGATCGAAGCCTAAGCGGCAGATGCGAATATCGCTTTTCAAAACTCCACGGCATTTTTGGCAAATTTAGTTCAAATTCTAACGATCCGGAATTTATCCACATTTCATTCAAATTGTAGCGATTGCCGTTAAGCATGTCCAAAACCATCTGCCTGAAATGCCACGGTTTGGTCGGCAGCGCGTGAACACAAAGGTTAACAGGATACCGAAATAGCAGCGAAATCCATCGCTTACCCCCCATTAACCACAAATGCCAAAGCTGCTTCCCTCTGCGCCAAAACGGGATCTTCGGGGGTTTTGCCCAGTGCGCGAGGCCGTTGCTTTATTCTTTCCTTAAGTCGCCAAAGCCTATTGTGCGGAACGGTTGTAGTGCCGTTTTGGTGGGCTTTGGTGTGCGCGTATTGAGTAAATTGACTGGCAGGGCGATCGCCCTCGTGGACCGGGCGGGAGCCAGCTGGCTCTCTCGGACAAGCGGGAACGGGCAGGTCCGCGAGCAGGAACTGGCGATTTTACGCCGGCTTGCGCTGCTGTCGTCGGTTGCCCTTCTCCTCGTTCCTTCGGCGCTCTCCCTGGTCACCAGCCCGGCCGTAGCACTTCCCGCTGGCGTTGCCACCGTTTGCGCCGGCTTCCTGTTTTCAGCCGTCGGCAGCATCGCCCTGTCCCGCCAGAAGGTCCTGCCGCAAGAGCTTGAAACAACACCGGTGCGCGAGGAGCTGATGCTCGAGGCCGCCGCCGGCCTCGTCCTCATTTTTGACCCGCAAGGCAGTGTCACCGCTTTGGGCGGCCGCGACCGAAGCGATTTCCTTGCCTGGATGCGCCATCCGCGCGGTCGCGGCTTCCTGGAACAGATCCATGTATCCGATCGCATCGTCTTTCTTCAGGCGCTGGACGCGTTGCGCCAGGGCCGCGAGGCAATGTCCATCGACCTCAGGATCGACCGTCAGACGGTCGCCTTCGACGGCGATCAGTTCACCCATATCCGCATGGACATGACAGCCCGCCGCGACGCAGAGGGCGCGCTCCTTAGCATCGTCAGCCAATCGCGCGATATCGGCCATGAGCAGCGGTTGCGCGACGAGGCGGCGAGCAAGACTGCCGAGGCGCAATCGGCAAACGACGCCAAGTCGCGTTTTCTCGCCGCTGTCAGCCATGAATTGCGCACCCCGCTCAACGCGATCCTCGGCTTTTCTGATATCCTCGCCGGCGAATATTTCGGCCGGCTCGCAAACGACCGCCAGCGTGAATATGTCGGGCTGATCCGCCAATCGGGCGCGCATCTGCTCTCGGTGGTCAACACCATGCTCGACATGAGCAAGATCGAAGCCGGCCGCTACGAGCTGATCCTCGAGCCATTCGATATCGCCGCTGCGGTCAAGTCCTGCGAAGCCATGCTGGCACTGCAGGCAAAGGAAAAGGGCCTGACGCTGACGAGCCGTGTCCAGCGCGGCCTTGGCGACGTCGTTGCCGATCAGCGCGCCATCCAGCAGATCCTGATCAACCTCGTTGGCAACGCCATCAAGTTCACCGAACCCGGCGGCGCCATCAGCGTCGACGCCGGCGAGGCAGACGGTATGCTGAAGCTCACCGTCAGCGATACGGGTATCGGCATCGCCGAGGATCGGCTTGCCTCGCTCGGTCAACCTTTCGTCCAGATCCACAATGAATATACGCGCCGCTACGAGGGAACCGGGCTTGGCCTCTCGCTCGTCAAGGGTCTGGTTGGTTTACACGGCGGAAACTTCGCCATATCGAGCCGCCCGGGCGAGGGCACTGCGATTACGATCCTCGTTCCGCTCGATGGAGCGGGTGCGGCGAGCGAGCAAGACCAGGCCGATAAACTGAGGAAGGTGGATTTTCCACCGCGTCTCAGGCATGTCGTGGAGAACATCGCAAGTCAAACAGAGGTAGAGGTGAATGGCCCCGCGGAAGCGAAAATCGCCTAAGGGAAAGGCAAAGCGCCGCCAAACCGGCCTCGCCGCCAGGGGCGCGGTCGCCGTGGGTATGCTCGGGCTCAAAGGCGCGGGCGCGCTTGGGCATGTCGGCCTGCGTGGCGCCGGCCTGATGGGCACTGTCATCGCCCGCAATCCGTCGATTGCCGGCGGTGCGATGGCCTTTGTAGTGATTTTCAGTTTCGTTGCGGCCAATGCTTTGTGGTATCAGCCGGGCGTCCATCCTTCGCCCTTCTTCCGGACGCGCGATCCGGCCTCGACGGCGCTTGCCGGCCACAAGTCATCCCTGCATGGTGCGCAGGAGGCCGCCAACACCACCCTGTTCCGCATTGAACGGCCGGACGCCACTGCCGCAAAGCCGGCGGCAAATGCCGCATCCACCAGCGGCGCGACGCCTGCCGTTTCGTCCCCGCAAACACTCAAGCTGGTTGCCGATATCCAGGGCGAGCTGGTCCGGCGCGGCCTATACAACGGTGCTGCCGATGGCGTCATCGGCCCGCGCACGACCTCGGCCATCCTGTTCTTCCAGGAATCGGCAGGCATGCAGCAGACCGGCGAGCCGAGTGCGGAATTGCTGGCCGCGCTGAAGGCCGGTTCGACGGCAAATACAGCCGTGCCGATCGAAAGGCCGGCCGCGGACCTGACGTCGAAGGCGGCCGCAATCGATCCGGTCGCAGCAGCCATTCGCAGCTCGGAAAAAGACGTCAGGACCGCGTCCAATTCGCAGAAAACCCCGGCAGCCAGTGCCGCTGCGGCCAGCCCCGCCGTCAGCAATACGAACATGGTGATGCAGATCCAGAAGGGCCTGAGCAACATCGCCTATAGCGACGTGACCGTCGACGGCGTTGCCGGCGAAACGACGAAAACGGCCATTCTACATTTCCAGAAGCACTATCGCCTGCCCGAAACCGGCGAACCGGATGCAGCGGTCCTGAAGAAGCTCCGCGATATCGGCGCGCTATAGACGTTCCCTCGGCCCTCCATTGCCTGGCCCCTGTGTCGCGGCTATAGCTCGGCCATGAGATTGCGCAGCGACATCTTCGTTTCCGCCCTGATCCGCCGCCTTTTCGGCCGCGGTGACTTTGCCGCCGTCGAGCGCAAGGGCGCGGAGGCCGCGGGGGCGATATTTATCAGGCAACGGTTTCGCGACGGCCTGGAGACGCTTTACGCCCCGGCGCCGCAGAGCTTCTTTGACGGGGACGAGACCGGCGGGCGCCTCTTCGAAATCAGGCTGGAGCGAAACAGCCCGGAGACAGTCCGGCAGATGCTCGATCGGGAGATGAAGTTCGATTCCGATCTCTGGATCGTCGAGCTCGAGACCGACAATATCGCCGATATCGTCCCGATGGCGGATGGTGAAAACTAACCCTCCCCATGATGGGGAGGGTAGGTTGCTCCTACCGCGAGCCGCCGAAGGCGCGGGAGACGGTTTTCAGGTCTCGGCTTGGGGCGATCTGGCGGGCGAATTGCGGGCCGCCTGGCCGGGCGGCGGACTGGGTCGGGCGTTCTTCCGGCAGGTAGGTATAGCGATCCGCCCGGCGCCAGGCTTCGACGCGCCTTTCGCTGTCTTCTGGATCAACGTCGTCGAGCACCAACCATGCGCGGCTGACGCTGCCATGCGTGTCGGAAAGATGTGGATAGAACCGTTCGAGGACAAAGACGGCGTCGGCAAGCTGCATGCCGAGGCTGGTCAGTGTTACGGCCAGCTGCTGGCCTGACAGATCGAGCAATATCCGCTCGGCAAGCCAGCTGGAGGCCGAAAGCGCATCGGCAAGCGTGGTGGCGAAATGAGCCGCTTCGCGCTCGCGGGCAAAGCGCACGAGCAGGGCCTCCTGCAGGTCCGACAAGGTCCTGAGCCCCAGCCGATCGTTGTTCTCGTTGGTCAGATGCCGGGCTATCTGCTTGATTTCTTGCCGCAAGGCTTCTTCGCGGGCGTGCCGTGTCGCTTCCGTGGGGTCTGCCGACGAAAGGCCGTCAATATTCTGCGCGGGTGGCTGCTCTTCGATTGTCGCTGCCTCGCCGGGCCAGCTGCCGCGTCCGGGCTCGGCCTGCCGCAGGCTCACCAGCGCGTCGATGACCCTCGGGGAAATATGCTCGCGGCGCACGATCGCCTTGGCATGGGCAGCACCTTGCGTGCGGGCGATGGTGATCAGCGTGTCGTCGTCAATGGTCTGCGAACTGGCAAGGAAGGGGGCGGCAATCGCGATCGGCTGGCAGCCGATGAACAGGGCGACGGCGGGCGGTACATGCGGGCACTGCGAAAGTGCGGCCACAGCCTGGCGCTTGGCGTCATCCGACGAGGCCTGGAAGAGGGGGGTGAAAAGCTCGGCAAACTGTCGCAACGCCGATTTGGAAGGATGGGGCATGCTTTCGAAGCTGCTGACCGTCGCCATCAGTACTATATCTTTCTTTCGGACAGTCAGCGGTCCTTCAAGGTCTCGAAACCGGTCGCGCACGCCAACACCCATACAACTACGCAGAACAAAGACAGGAGCCGAACATTAAGGACACGCTACGCGACGCGCCGTTTCCACGTGAGCGGCAGAGCCGGCGCGGACGCGATCGTCCAGATCTGGCTTTCCCAAAAGGATAAGGCGGGCAGGGTTAATGGCTGGTGAAAACTTTATTAAAATCCGAATAAAAATTGCCCGTTTAGCTTGCGCAAGCCGACTGCCGCCGAGCCGCAAAATCTAGCAGCCCGCAAGGTCTGCCGCTCGACGGCAATCGCCATGTGAGGTTGCTCTATTTCAACCAGAAAGTGTTTGCGCCACAAGGCTCGCGCGAGAGCGAGATGGTTCAAACAAAAAGCGCCCCGAAAAGGCGGAGCGCTTGACTGTCCGGTCTGATTTGAAAGGCGCGTTACCCAGCACGCCCTTGCTCGATCATAATGTCCGATGCTCCCTGAGTGCCGCGAGCAGCTTCTCGCTGGTGTTGTGGCCAGACTGGAAAAGATCAATCGCGGCCGATGCGGCGAACTGTGCTTCGGCACTCTTGATACTCAGCCTCTTTTCGACGCACCAATGGTCTAGGGCGCCGCGCAGCACGTCCACATCGTCGGGAGAAAAGGGAGAGTTTACCATTAAAGACATCATCCGCCCTCCGTCATTGCGGCAAGCGCATACCTTGCAACGGTCGGCCATGTCTTGCTTTTGGCCGACGCCGGACAACATACGCCGTTTTTTGCTCCTCGCAAATAATATTTGCGTGACGTTTTTATGCAACAGGTTCACCCAGTGTCGAATCCCGACCTATGGTAACCACGTTTTTTCTAACGATCTGATTTCACGATATTTTAACGGTTCGTTCAATCGAACAAATCTTCCTCGCTCGGTGAAACCAATCGGGGGGCAATTGCGTTTAGTCTTCGAACGGCATCCGCCTGTCGCGTCGTGCCGTTCAAATTAGCATTCTGTTAACTGTCCTATGTCTCAATTCGGGTGTGAACAGCGCGATTTTTGAATTTCGGTCGTAAGATGTTCGCATGAACGCCGGCATTTCGACGTTCATGTCACGGTATTTTAAGCGTGAGTGAAAATGCCGTGAGAAAGGCGCGAATGCCCATGGCCTGGTGTCCAAATCATAAGGACACGATCCCAGGGGAGCGCCAGCCCGCACGTAAGTCGGGCAGGGTGAGATCAGTCGCAAGTTCATCCGTCTCGGGCTGCAAATGGAGACGAGAATGGCCACCATAATATCCCTTGGGGACAGACGGTCGCAGAGGCCGCGCCGGATCGCCAAGGAGCCGGTTGAAGCGAAAATTCTGCTGTTTACGGGCGTTCGCTACGAGCGCCTGGAATTCGTTGCGCCCCGCCCGGGATCCGGCGCCAAGCGTGCGAAGACCAAATAGTTGAGTTCCGTCTTCGCAAAGACGACCGACGACAGTCACTGTGTCGCGAACTCATCGCAACTTGCTTGCGAGAGGAAGCCGCGCGCGGCGTCATCGAAGCTTTGCTGCGGCGCCATTGTCCGCAGGACGACGTAACCCTCTGCCCTCGGCATTTCGACGAGGATTGACTGTGCAAGCGTGGCCGGCAGCGCCTTCCTGATGCCGGTGAGCTGGATCGGCGAGGCGACCAGCACGTCGAGCATCCCACCAACCGAGGTCCGGTCACTCATGCTGAAGACCTCGTTCGACGCCTTGTCGTAGACAGCCAGCGACCAGAACGGCACCTTTCCGCTAGCCGCCAGCCGGATCGGCTGGTCGGTGATATCGAAGGCGCAGACTGCCGTCCTGACATAGGGATCGCCGTTCGACAGCCCCGCATCGTCGTGATTATCGCCCAGCATATAGAAGTGGTTCTCGTCACCCTCGTCCTCGACCCTGACATAGGCGTCGCGATCGCTGTAGTGCGGCAGCGAAAGGATGATCACCAGATGCAGCAGGGCCGCGCCGAAGACGCCGGTGAGAACGGCAAAGACGATCTTAAGCATGGCCGCACCCGGTCTTTTCGAGCTTTGGCATCGACAGGTCGATCAGCCCGGAATTGCCGGCCGCCGGGGTGTCGAGCAAAGTCAGCACCAGCCGGAACTGGCCCGACGGCGGTAGCGCCAGCCAGTTGCCGGCGGTCGCGTCCTGCGAGACCGATATGACGAAGCTCGAATCCGGATTGCGCAGCACCGTCCAGGAATTCAGCGCCGATGGCTTGCCTGAAATGGACGGCAGCGGTTCGCCGTCGTCGCCGGCTGTAAACAGCGTCCACAATCGCGCCGGCGGCGTCTGGCCGCTGATCCTGTAGCTGCACCCGGCATTGAGCCTGTTGTGGCTGTCGTCGTCGATTGCGGCAAACGCCAGGCCCTCGGCCGTCCCGTAGAGCAGGCGGCCGGCGCGGGCGCGATGCGATTTCGCATAAGGATCGGCATCTGCCGTATGCAGGCTCGGAAAGGCCTCCCAAGAGCCGAGCTTGATCGCACCGAAGCCCGCGGTCGCGTTCAACGCATAAAGCGTGAACAGGATACCGCCACCAAAGGCAATGATCAGCGAAAGCGCGACCAGAAGGGGAACCCGAAACACCTTGCCGTCCTCGTGACAATTCAATGCCAAGCTTATCGCTGATTCTGGCAGGTGGGGGAAGGATGGGTTCGGGAGGCTTTTCGTCGGCGAAGCAAACTCCCGTGTGATCCTTCGAGGCTATTTCCGGCTCATGCCGGAAATAGCACCTCAGGATGAGGTCCACCAGCGTATGTCGCAGTTTTCGCACACAAAGCCCCGCCCGTCTCAATGCTTCGACCCATTTGGCTCTGAAAGAGGACACCCTCTGATCAGCCAACATCCTGAGGTGCAATTCGCAGAATTGCCTCGAAGGACGAGGGCAGGTGATGGAAACGGGAGCCTGAAGACTTCACTCCGCGCTTGCCACCTTTTGCGCAACCGGAGCAGCCGCTTCCCTAAGCTTGGCGCCGATATCGTGCAGGATCTTGGTGGAATCGGCCGAGAGCGAGCGGGGGCGGATGAGGGGCGGAAGTGCCGATGCGTCCGGGTTGGGCGGCTGCTTCTTTGCCGCGACCGCTTGCGGCTTCTGCGCCGGGAAGGGGTTCTCGATGCCGGGGATCGGTTTGAGCACGATGCCCTGATGGGCGTATTCCATGATCTTCTTGAAGGTCATCGCTGGAAGCGTGCCGCCGGTCATGTTGTTGGTCGAGGTGTAGTCGTCATTGCCGAACCACACAGCGCAGGTGTAGTTGCCGGTAAAGCCGATGAACCACGCATCGCGATAGGCCTGGGTCGTGCCGGTCTTGCCGCCGACGAGGACGCCGTCGAGCGCCGCATTTCGCCCGGTGCCGATAACAGGGATCTGCGTCAGCATCTGGTTCATGTAGGCCGTTGCCTGTTCGCTCAGCACGCGCTTGGCCGGCGGCTCGTCGTGATCGAAATCGTAGAGAACCTTGCCATCATAGCCAGCGATCTCGGTGATCCCGTGGCGGCGCGACTGCATGCCACCCGCCGGAAACACAGAATAGGCAGTCGCCTGGTCGAGAACGGTAACTTCCGAAGTGCCGATCGGGATGGTCTTGTCGTTGCGGATCGGCGTCTCGACACCCAGCGCCTTTGCCATGTCGCGGATCGGCTGGATGCCGAACTTCTCCTTGGCAAGCCTGACCGGCACGGTGTTGATCGACTTGGCAATCGCCGTCGTCAGTGTGATTTTGCCTTCATAGCGGTTTTCATAGTTATGCGGGCTCCAGTTGCCCCAGGTGATCGGGGCGTCGACGATGGTCGAGGTCGGCGTCATGCCGTTCTCCATGGCGACGGAGTAGGTATAGATCTTGAAGGAGGAGCCGGGCTGCCGGAGCGCCTTGGTCGCCCGGTTGAACTGGCTTTCGCCGTAGTCCCGGCCGCCGACCATAGCGCGTACCGCCCCGCCGTTCTCGATGATGATCGATGCGCCCTGCTTGGCGTTATAGTGCTCGCCATATTCGAGCAGGCTGGACTCGATCGAATCCTCCGCTGCCTTCTGCAGGCTCATGTCGATTGTCGTGTGGACGACCAGCGAGCGCTGGGTAAAGCGCGGCGAGAGGCGCTGCACTTCGTCAAAGGCCCAGTCGAGGAAGAAATCGGGGGATTCGACCTGCGCGCGGTCGACGACGTTCGCCGGATTTCGCCGCGCCGCAATGACCTGTCCCTCGGTCATGAAACCGCTCTGGACGAGGTTGCTGAGCACATCGTTGGCTCTCGCACGCGCCGCCGGCAGGTTGACGCTCGGCGCATATTTGGTCGGCGCCTTGAAAAGGCCCGCCAGCATCGCAGCCTCGGCGAGATTGACGTCGGTGATGCTCTTGCCGAAATAATACTGCGCCGCGGCCGCTGCCCCGAATGTGCCGCCGCCCATATAGGTGCGGTCCAGATAGAGGCTGAGGATTTCTTTCTTCGAAAGGTTCGCCTCGAGCCAGATCGCCAGGAACGCTTCCTTGATCTTGCGTTCGATCGAACGCTCGTTGGTCAGGAACACGTTCTTGGCCAGCTGCTGCGTCAGCGTCGAGCCGCCCTGGACGACGCCGCCGGCCTGCGCATTGACGGTGACGGCACGAAACAGTCCGAATATGTCGATGCCGAAATGATCGAAGAACCTGCGGTCCTCAGTCGCCAGCACCGCCTTGACGAAATAATCCGGCAGCTCGTCGACGGGTACGGAGTTTTCATGGATGATACCGCGATGGCCGATGACGTTGCCGTAGCGGTCGAGGAAGGTGACGGCGAAGTTGCCGCGATTGCGCCAATCCCCCTGCGTGGCGTCAAAGGCTGGCATCGCCAGCGCCAAGAGAACGACGAAGCCGGCAACGCCGAGCGTCATGCCCTCGCCGGCAAGCTCGAAGACGATGCGCTTCCAGCCGCGGACGCGGAAACGGCGGAAAAATATGGTAACGTCTTCCCAGAGTTCGGCAGCGCGGAACCCGGCATTCCAGACGCTGGAATCGATGAACGAATCGATCCGCAGCAGCAGATGTCGTTTTCTGCGCGGGCGCTCCGGCGGCTGGTTTTCTGTGTTTGAAGGATCCACGTCTCGAATTCCCGCCCGAAACTAACTATATCGGCGACAATGGCCGACAATGCATGCGATGGGTGGCGGCCGGGCGTAGTCGGGTTTTCCGGTCACGATCCCTTCATATGCGGGTTCGATTGAATAATTGGTTGATTTAGGAAAAAGAACAAGAGAATTGCATGCCGCCGCAAACCATTTGGTCAGCTGTGGCAAGGAAGCTGACATGGACGACATACCTTTCTGGAAGCGCAAGACGCTCGCCGAGATGACGACCCGCGAATGGGAAAGTCTCTGCGACGGCTGCGGCCTCTGTTGCCTCAACAAGATCGAGGAATGGGACAGCGGCGACATCTATTTCACCGAAGTTCGCTGCAAGCTGATGGACGGCGAGAGCTGTCGCTGCAAAAGCTATCCCAACCGCTGGGATTTCGTGCCAGATTGCGTTCAGCTGACCCCGCAGAATGTCACCGAGATCGAGTGGCTGCCCCCGACCTGCGGTTACAGGCTCGTCAACGAAGGCCGTGACCTCAACTGGTGGCATCCGCTGATTTCGGGCGATCCGGAGACGGTGCATGCGGCCGGCATTTCGGCGCGCGGCCGCACCATCAACGAGGAAGACATCGATCCCGAAAAGCTCGAGGACTACGTCGTCGACTGGCCGCTGAAGGTGGGCGACGCTGAGCGCGATGACGAGGATGAGGACGACGAGCAGAGCCGTTGATCCCGGGCAGGCAACTTGCCTAATCCTCTTTCGCAATCATCGATTTCGGTGCCGAATTCTTCCAGGCCTGCTGGACCAGTGCATGGATCGTCGCATCGTCGGCGGGCCGGTAGAATAGCCTGGTCGACCCGCGCTCTCCCCAGCCGCCCGGAACCGGAGCAACCATGTTAGGCGTACTCGCCAAAGCCATCTGCTGCTGGTCGGGCTTCAGCTGTACCACGCAGAAATCCTGCGAAGGCAACGTCAGGAAGATCTTGCCGCGCACACGAAAATCCCGAGTGCCGAAATGTGCGCTCTCGGTCGCGTCCGGCAATCCCAGTGCAAAGGCCACAAGTTCCTCTTCGGTCATCGGAAAAGTATAGCGCAATTGCGCATCGCCTAGTCGCCAAAGAAAATAGGAAAATAATCGCAGGCGCTGGCCGGGGCCGATTGCTTGAATCGCGAAGACGATCCCAGCCTTACGGTGCAACCACCGTTAGGACCGGGAATGACGGCTTGTCGTTCGGCCCAAGCGGTTCCGGAACCGTATGGCTGACAGGCGGCAGCGACTTCAGATAGAGCGCGATTGAGCGGGCATCGGCATCGGTCAAATGCGCAAGATCCCTCCAGGGCATGATCTCGGCCAGCGTCCGGCCTTCCGGCGTGACGCCGGTGCGAATAGCGGTGATGATATCCCCGACCGACCACTTGCCGAGCCCCGTCTCCTTGTCTGGCGTGAGGTTCGGGCCGACAAATGTGCCTGGAGGAATGCGAAAGCCTACATCCGAACCGCCGAGATAGCGGCTCATGTCGACTTTGCCGAGAAAATAGCCTGGGGTGTGGCAGTCGCTGCAGCCACCGAGCTGAACGAGATATTTGCCGCGAGCAACCGTTGCGCCGTCGGCCGCCTCGGTCGATGCCACGGGCAGGCAGAGGCATGCAAGCAGCAGATACCAGAAACCGGAACAGCTCGTTCGCATTGACATCTCCAAACTGTTTGAAACCGCTGCGATATTAGCGAGAGACAATTCATGTCACAATCATACGTATGGATTGCGCACCGGGGGATTGGATCGACGCCGTGCTAATCCGGACGGAATATTTTGATGGACCCGAGGCACAACGATGCGAGGTTCTGCCTTAGTGAATATTACGCCGAACTTGCCCGCCGCTTCGAGAACGGTTTCGAGGTATCGCTTTCCCGCGATCCGGACGCAGTCGACATGATCCGCCCGCGCGGCGCGTTCCTCGTTGCCATGTCGGACAGCCTGCCGATCGGTTGCGTTGGGCTGAAGGGTACCGGAAGCGAGGTTGCGGAAATCAAGAGACTTTGGGTCGCGCCCTCCGCTCGGGGGCTTGGGCTTGCACGGCGTCTGATGACGGCGGCGGAAGGCGTCGCCCGCAAGCTGTCCATAAATATCCTTCGTCTTGACACCAACAGCATACTGGCGGAGGCGCAACGGCTCTACCGCAACACCGGCTGGAGCGAGATTGACCGTTTCAACGACGATCCATATCCAGACACCTTCTTCGAGAAGCACCTTTGAGCCGCCACCAGGTGACTCACCAAGTATCAAGACATGAACAGCCGGCTCAAGCCCAGACAGGCCTAGCGGTGTTTCTCGATGATGAGAAAAAAGCCGCCGCTGCAAAGCGGCGCAAAACAACAAAACAAAAATCTAACGAAAACAGTCAGATGGAACCAGAAAGATGAAATGTGCTATCTCGACCCGGAAGGCCTGTTTACGGGCCGGTCGCCAGACCGGCTCGATGCGCTGGCCTGGGCTCTGACCGCGCTGATGCTGGAGGGCGGCGGAGAGCCGCGGGTACTGGGCATTTGATGCTTCGGTACCATCACTCTTTGGAAGGTTTTGGAGCCGGCTTCGGCGCGTGATCGCGGTTTGTCTGCATCTGACGCCATTCGCTTTCCAGACGCTCGAAAACGTGCTGCGGGATGGTGGTCTCGGAAATCGCTTGCTTTTGCATTCAGTCCTCTCTCGTTCAACGAGGTACATAACGTCAAGATGGTTTGGATGGTTCCACATCGTAAAGCGATTGTAAATCAGGGCTTTAGCACTCTAAACGATTGAATTTGTTTCAACCGATTGAATTGAGTGGACAACGTTTTGGGCGCCTCACGCCCGAATGGAGGTGCTGCATGAGCAGGATCAATCGCACGTTTTTTTCGGTCATCTCCAGCAGCCGCTCTACCCACTTGGGCTCGACAACTCGCAGATTGATGGCCACGAGGCTGTCCTGGATGAATGGGAAAGGAACCACGCTGCCGAGGACGATCGTTGGCTGGCCTATATGCTGGCGACTGCCCAGCGTGAGGCGGGTGCCGGGTTTCAGCCGATCTGCGAAAACCTGAATTACGGCGCCGAAGGGTTGCTTGCGACCTTCCCAAAATATTCTAGTGTCGCCGATGCTCGGGCCCATGCCAACCAACCGGAGAGAATTACCAATCGTGCCTATGCCAGTTGGATTGGGTACGGCAATGAAAAGACGGGCGATGGCTGGCACTATCGCGGCCGCGGCCTGGTGCAGATCACCGGGGAAGCCAATAATACGAAATTCGGCTGTGTGCAGAACCGGACATGGCGCTGGCGCCAGCAATCAGGATCCTGTTCGATGGCATGATCAATGGTGGCTTCACGGGAAAAAGCTTGCCAATTGCTTCAGCAGGACCACCGCTGATTGGATCGGCGCCCGGTCGATTATCAATCCGGGCAGTCTCGGCGACCTGATCGGCGCCAACGCTAAGGCCAACCATGCGGCAATCAGCTACACGGTGTAGCGCTGCCGCCCGCGACGATATGATTGAATGCACGCACGCTGCATGCTAACCGCTGGGGCAGGAGATAGTCCCCAGGAGTGTTTCGCGTGATCCGTCATATCGTGTTTTTCAACGTTCCCGACCGGGCCAATATCGAGGCGGTGCGGGCGGGCCTGTCGATCCTGACGGAGATACCGCATGCGCGCCTGGTAGAGGTCGGCACCAACGTCAAGACCGATCAACTGGGTACGGATGTGGATCTTGTGGTCTACGGCGAATTCGACGACGAGGCGGCGCTGGCCGCCTATAAGGCGCATCCGAACTATCAGATATCGATCGAGCGTGTCCGCCCGCTTCGCGAGATGCGGATCGCGGCCGACTACGATGCCGACAAGGCGGTCAAGACGCCTTTGGGTGAGGTGTAAGAGCGACTGCCAGGGGGGCGGAACGTTGAGGCCCTATCCCTAAGGTGCAATTCGCAGAATTGCCTCGAAGGACGAGGGCGTTTGCTCGGGGGCGTTTCATTTGTCTCCACGTCGAAACTCGGGGCCGGCCCTCATGGTTCGAGGCATGTCTCCGCTTCGCTCCGGCATACACCTCACCATGAGGGCTGGATGAGTGGCTGCTCGATGACTAAATTTGTTTTATATCAGCAGCTTGAAGCCGCAGTACGACTGTCTTGATCCCGTATCCGACTCAACTTGCGAACATCCGGATTCAACTTCCGAAGTTCCAGTGCCAACCGATTCAAAAGACAAAGAAAACACGTTGCCTGACGTAGCGTGAGGCAAATCGTGACCGGCCTTACGGCACGGGCTGTAGGCGGCTGTCGATGCGCCTTTCTGCGACCATCATATCGAGGGGAGATTAAGGAATGGCTGCATTTTCCAGCGATGCCGGACTGTGGACGGACAGGGCGACCGGCGCGTCTGAAGGTGTTGCCGTTTCATGATTCATTTGTTGCCGAAGAGCCGGCGAGAGGCGGCGAACCGCTTTTTCAACCGGTCTTGCCTGCGGGCTGACCTTCGGCAGTGGAGCTTTAGGCCATGCCGGCTGCGATCCAGGCCCTGCTCGACGACGCGGCTGTCGACATTGAAACCTGGATCGCCAGCGAGGTCGACGTCGTCCTTGCTGAGCAGGAAAGTGCGGCTTTGGCTTCCGGCGATGGTGTCAACAAGCCGAGAGGCTTTCCTGTCCTGCACGGCGATCGCCGATACCGCGTGGAGCTCGGGCAATCTCGGTTATGTTGCAACGGGTACAGCAAGCGCGTTCAAGGCTGGGATAAAGCCCAGCTAAAGTATCTGCCCTTGTGGATTCCTATTCCGCCGCACGCTGGACGGGCAGAAAATTACCGCCCATTCATTTGCCATTCAGGCGGCTTTTGATAACTATTCACTCAAGTTGGTATCCCTTGTGGAAGTATCGAGCATGGCATCACTCTTGAGCGTAGCAGCGGTCATCGCCACAGTGGCGGGTTCGGCTGTGCTTCCAGGCACGAAGCCGATGCTCGTCGCGCGCGCGAACAATGACTGCAGCGAAGCTGCCGCCGAGGTGGTTGCTAAGACGGGGGGGCAGCTTCTTTCCGTGCAGCCGTCAGGGGATAGCTGCGTCATCACCGTCCTTGTTCAGGGAAACGGCGAGCGGCCCCGCAAGGTGACCGTGAAGATGCCAATGTAGTAAGCTCGTTCAGGCCATCGCGAATCGGTTAGGAATTGGGCGGAAACATGCGCATTCTCGTAGTTGAAGACGACGTCAATCTGAACCGGCAGCTCRCCGACGCCTTGAAGGAGGCGGGCTATGTTGTGGACGTCGCGTTTGACGGAGAGGAAGGACACTTCCTCGGCGACACCGAGCCCTATGACGCTATCATTCTCGATATCGGCCTGCCTGAAATGGACGGCATCACAGCTCTTGAGAAATGGCGCGCCGCCGGGAAGGGCATGCCCGTCCTGATCCTCACGGCCCGCGACCGCTGGAGCGACAAGGTTGCCGGCATCGATGCCGGGGCCGACGACTACGTGGCCAAGCCGTTCCATGTCGAAGAGGTGCTTGCGCGCATTCGCGCCCTGATCCGCCGCGCGGCCGGGCATTCCTCGTCGGAAATCACCTGCGGCCCGGTGCGGGTCGATACCAAGAGCTCGAAGGCCTCGGTCAATGGCAAACCGCTGAAGCTGACGTCGCACGAATACCGCCTGCTTGCCTATCTTATGCACCACAAGGGCGAGGTCGTGTCTCGAACCGAGCTGGTCGAGCACATGTACGATCAGGATTTCGACCGCGATTCCAACACGATCGAGGTGTTTGTCGGCCGCTTGCGCAAAAAGATGGGCGTCGATCTGATCGAGACCGTCCGCGGTCTCGGCTACCGCATGCAAGCGCCGACCAATGCAAATTAAGTCGCTCACCGCTCGCGTCCTCCTGCTTACCACTTTGTGGTCGACAGTGGCGCTAGTGGTGATCGGCCTCGTCATATCGACACTTTACAGCAAGAGCGCCGAGCGCGGCTTCCAGGACCTTTTGCGGGCGCAGCTCTACAACGTCGTCAATTCGGTGACGATCGGCGACCAGGGCGTGCTTTCGGGCAGCCCGCAACTCGGCGACCTGCGTTTCGCGCAGCCGAAGACTGGCTGGTACTGGATGGTCGAGCCACTCGGAACCTATACGGCGGCTCCGCTGGTCTCGCCCTCGCTCGGCGCCTCCAATCTTCCCGTACTTTCCGTTCTCGAAGCCCCGTTCGACAAGAATTACGAGCGCTATTACATCGTCACCGACAGTTTTGGAAACCGGGTTCAGGTGGCCGAAACCGAAGTCGTGCTCGATACCGATGGACGGGCGGCGCGTTTTCGTGTCACCGGCAATGTAGCGGTCGTCGAAGACGATGTCGGCACGTTTTCCCATAGCCTCTACCTGGCGCTGGCAGGCTTCGGCGTCGGCAGCCTGATCGTCAATGCGCTGGCGATCCTTTATGGCCTCAGACCACTCGACAAGGCGCGCGGGGCGCTGGAGCGTATCCGTGCCGGCGAGAGCGAGCGACTTCAGGGTGATTTCCCGCGCGAAATCTTGCCGCTTGCCAATGAGGTCAATGCGCTGATCGAGAGCAACCGCCGCATCGTCGAGCGTGCCCGCATGCAGGTCGGAAATCTCGCCCACTCCCTGAAAACGCCCATCGCCGTCCTCCTCAACGAATCACGCGTGCTTGACCGCTCGCACGGCGATCTGGTCAAGCTGCAGGCGGAAGCAATGCAGGGACAGGTCCAGTCCTATCTGAATCGCGCCCGGATCGCCGCTCAGCGCGAATCCGTTCTCGCCCGCACCGAGGCGGAGCCGGCGCTGGAGCGGCTGGTGCGCGTCATGCGCCGGCTGAATGCCGACAAGGAATTCGAGCTGTCGGTGACGCCCAATCTGGCGCTCGCCATGGAGCAGCAGGACCTCGAGGAGACGGTCGGCAACCTTCTGGAAAACGCCGCCCGATTTGCTGACCACAAGATACGCATAGCGGCGAGCGAAGCGCCGGCCGAACTCAAGGGTATCGATCCTGCGCGCCGTCTCTGGGTCGAACTCATCGTCGAGGACGATGGTCCGGGTCTCGAACCAGACCAGATCCGCGAGGCGATGAAGCGCGGCCGCAGACTAGACGAAAGCAAGCCCGGCACCGGCCTCGGCCTTTCGATTGTCAGCGAGATCACCAATGAATATCAGGGGCGACTGGAGCTGTCGCGCGGCGCCTGGGGTGGACTTCGTGCAAGCCTAATTCTACCAGGGGTGACAAAGGATGTTGCGTGAGGAATGGCTTGATGCCAAAAAGACAAGGTGCGCCATGGGGATGACCTCCATGAGCAGCAAGGCGGCAATCGCGTGTTGGTCTGTAAATTCTGGTTCGGCTGAATGAATCTTCGCATCGCACGTCTGATCGTCCCATCCCTATTGTCCGCCATTCTCCTTTCCGCTTGCGCTGCAACCCATGGCAGCGGCGCTGCAGGCGCGCTGGCGGCCCTCTCGCCGATCAAGACAAATTCGTCCGCGACCTACATCAAGGCGCTCGAGGGCGGCATTGTCAGCCGGACAGGCGTCAAGATCAGCGACAGCGACTTGCAGCGCGCGCTCGAGGCGGAATACCGGGCCTTGGAAGCAGCGCCAGGCGGCCAGCCGGTGGTTTGGAGCGGCCGCGGCATCAGCGGCCAGGTGGTGGCGGCAGCGCCCTATCAGGTCGGCTCCCAGAATTGCCGTCAATATACCCACACGGTGACCGTCGACGGCGAGGAGAAGAAAGCGCGCGGCGCTGCCTGCCGCAACGACGACGGGACCTGGACGCCGTTGAGCTGAGAGGCGGCTGTGGACGAAATAGGGGCGTAGCGCCTCGAATAATTGCGGCGAAACGCCTCAAATATTCGTCATTTCAGCTTTCGCGGTTGGAATAGGAGCCCCGTTAAAGTATTGGGCTTTCCATGCTGTTCTGGATAATCGTGGCCGTTCTGACGGCGGGCGTCGGCGCCATTCTGCTCCATCCGCTTCTGCGCGGTGCGCAGGCGGCTGAGGGCAGCCGTGCCGGTGAGACTGCTGTCTACCGCGATCAGCTCCGTGAACTCGATCGCGATTTGGCCGGTGGGCTGATTTCGGCCGAGCAGGCCGACTATGCACGCGCTGAAATCGGCCGTCGCCTGCTGGCCGTATCTTCCAGCGCGCCACGTGAATTACAAGCCTCCCGCCCCAGGAGCTACCGATGGGCACAGGCCTTCATCATCATCGTGTTGCCCGTCATCGGGCTCTGTCTTTATCTGCAGACCGGCAGTCCTGGCCTTCCCTCCGAGCCGCTCGAAGCCCGGCTTGCAAACCCCGGCAACGACATGGCGATCCTCGTCGTTAAGGCTGAACGTCATCTGGCGGAAAATCCCGACGATGGCAAAGGCTGGGAAGTGCTTGCGCCGATCTATTTCAAGATGATGCGGGTTGCGGATTCGGAAACGGCCTATCGCAATGCCATCCGCCTGCTCGGCCCGACGCCGGAGCGGCTCGGCAGCCTTGCGGAAGTGCTGATGGCGGTATCCGGAGGCTTGGTCACGGCCGAGGCTCGTGAAGTGCTTCAACAATCCGTCAAGCTGGACCCGAACAACCCGCGTGCGAAATTCTATCTCGCCTTGGCATTCGAGCAAGATGGCAAGGCTAGCGAGGCAAGGGATGCCTTTGCAGCGCTTGCAAGGGAATCGCCCCGCGACGCGCCTTGGCTCCCGCTGGTCAACGAGCATATCGCCCAGAACGGCGGCGCACATGAGATGGCGGCCAATCCGAATGCGCCCGGCGGTCCGACCTCAGATGACGTCGCCTCGGCCGAAACGATGAGTACCGGCGACCGCCAGCAGATGATCCGCGGCATGGTTGAAAGCCTCGACGCCAAGCTCAAGGAAAATCCCGATAATTTCGAGGGATGGGTTCGCCTCGTTCGCTCCTACGCGGTGCTGAACGACAGGGATCGGGCAGTGGATGCGCTGAAGCGAGGCCTTGCCGTCTTTCCCATAGCCGGCGAACAGGGGCAACAGCTTGTGGCCTTGGCCCGCGAACTGGGTCTTCCCGTGGAGGAAAAGCAGCCATGACGCGCAAGCAGAAACGTCTTGCCGTCATCGGCGGCGGCATGACCTTTATCATAGCAGCGGTCCTGCTCGTGCTGTTCGCCTTCAGCCAGTCGGTGGCCTATTTCTACATGCCGGGCGATCTTGCCAAGAACCCTGTCGGACCGGGCACGTTGATTCGTCTTGGCGGGTTGGTCGGCGAGGGAACGGTCGTTCGCGGCGAAGGGACGACCGTCCAATTTGCCGTCACCGATGGCACCGGTGCGATAAAGGTTAGATATACCGGCATCCTGCCCGATCTTTTTCGCGAGGGGCAAGGCGTCGTCACCGAGGGCAGGTTCGAGCCGGGTGACGATGTTTTCATTGCCGATACGGTGCTTGCCAAGCATGATGAACGCTACATGCCGAAGGAAGTGGCCGACCGTTTGAAAAAGGACGGCGTCTGGAAAGGCCAGGAAGCAGGGCAATGATTATCGAGCTTGGACATTATGCACTGGTTCTGGCGCTGGCGACCGCGATCATCGTCTCGATCATCCCGGCGCTTGGTGCCCGCCGTCTCGATCAGTCGATGATGGACCTGGCCCAGCCCGGCTCGCTTGTGATGTTTGCCCTCGTCGCCTTCTCCTTCGCCGTCCTCACCTACGCGCATGTCGTTTCCGATTTCACGGTCGCCAATGTCTGGGAGAATTCGCACTCGCTGGTGCCACTGGTGTTCAAGATCTCCGGCGTCTGGGGCAATCACGAGGGATCGATGATGCTCTGGCTGCTGATTCTGACGCTGTTCAGCGCGCTGGTTGCCTTGTTCGGCCGCAATCTCCCCGACACGCTGCGCTCCAATGTGCTGTCCGTTCAAGCCTGGATCTCGGTTGCCTTCCTGGTCTTCATCCTTCTGACCTCGAACCCCTTCACGCGCCTGAGCCCGGCACCGGCAGAGGGCAAGGACCTCAACCCGGTGCTGCAGGATATCGGCCTCGCCATCCATCCGCCGCTTCTCTATCTCGGCTATGTCGGCTTTTCCGTATGCTTTTCCTTCGCCGTCGCCGCGCTGATTGAAGGCCGCATCGACGCAGCCTGGGCTCGCTGGGTACGCCCCTGGACGCTTGCTGCCTGGACATGCCTGACAGCAGGCATCGCCATGGGATCCTACTGGGCCTATTATGAGCTCGGTTGGGGCGGCTGGTGGTTCTGGGATCCGGTTGAAAATGCGTCTTTCATGCCCTGGCTTGCGGGCACGGCGCTTCTTCACTCGGCGCTGGTGATGGAAAAACGCGACGCGCTGAAGATCTGGACTGTCCTTTTGGCGATCCTGACCTTTTCGCTGTCGTTGCTCGGCACCTTCCTGGTGCGCTCGGGCGTCCTGACCTCCGTCCACGCCTTTGCCAGCGACCCGACACGCGGCGTGTTCATCCTGTGCATATTGCTGATCTTCATCGGCGGCGCGCTGTCGCTCTTTGCCTTTCGCGCCCCAAGGCTCACCTCCGGCGGCCTGTTCGCTCCGATTTCGCGCGAAGGTGCGCTGGTCCTCAACAACCTCATCCTGACCGTCGCCTGCGGCACCGTGCTCACGGGCACGCTATATCCATTGGCGCTGGAAACGCTGACCGACGACAAGATTTCCGTCGGTCCGCCGTTCTTCAACCTGACCTTCGGCCTGTTGATGATCCCACTGCTGGTGGCAGTGCCTTTCGGCCCCCTGCTGTCCTGGAAGCGCGGCGATCTGCTTGGCGTGCTGCAAAGGCTCTATGTAGCGGCCGGCCTTGCCTTCGCGGCTGCCGTCGTCTGGTTCTACATGCAGCACGGCGGCCCCGTCATGGCTATCCTCGGCCTTGCCGCCGGGCTGTTCCTGATATTCGGAGCGCTGACCGATCTGTGGTTTCGCGCCGGCGTCGGCAAGGTCGCGGGCGACGTAGCCTGGCGCCGGCTTGCCGGGCTGCCGCGTTCGGCCTTCGGAACGGCGCTTGCCCATGCGGGCCTCGGCGTGACCGTCCTCGGCATTATCGCCGTCTCGACATTCCAGACGGAAAACATCACCCAGTTGAAGCCGGGCGCAACGGCGGAGCTTGGCGGCTACATATTGCGTTTCGACGGCACGAAGCCCGGCATCGGACCCAATTTCACCGAGGACCGCGGCCATTTCACGGTCAGCCGTGGCGGCGTTGCGGTCGCCGAGGTCTCCTCCGCAAAGCGGCTCTTCACCGCCCGCAAATCGGCAACGACCGAAGCCGGCATTCTTACCTTCGGTCTGAGCCAGCTCTACGTGTCCCTTGGCGACGCAGGCACTGACGGTAGCATGGTGGTGCGCATCTGGTGGAAACCCTACATCGTCTGCATCTGGGGCGGCGCTATCATCATGGCGCTCGGTGGAATGGTCTCCCTGAGCGACCGCCGCCTGCGGGTCGGTGCACCCAGCCGGCGCGCCAAAGCCGCAGCTCCTGCGGTCATGGAGCCGGCGGAATGAGGGGCGCGCCACGGTTTTCCTTCTCCCCTCGGGGAGAAGGTGCCCGTAGGGCGCACGAGGGGGGCTCTCGACCGGATTCTGCCCCAGCCGCCTGCCGCATCCGGCCCTTTGGGCCACCTTCTCCCCGAGGGGAGAAGGTGAGGTCGGCGCACTCTTTCCTTCTCAAGCTATCCTTCTTTCTCGTCCTGCTTCTGGCCCCGTTCGCGGCAAACGCCGTCAATCCCGATGAGGTCCTGCAGGACCCGGCGCTGGAGATGCGGGCACGGGCGATTTCGACGGAACTGCGCTGCATGGTCTGCCAGAATCAGTCGATCGACGATTCGAATGCGGACCTTGCCCGCGATCTCCGTTTGCTGGTGCGAAAGCGTCTGGTGGACGGTGACAGCGATCGACAGGTGCTCGACTATATCGTTTCGCGTTATGGCGAGTTCGTACTTCTGAAGCCGCGTTTCAGTGAGAAGACATGGCTGCTCTGGGGTGCCCCGGTGGCGTTTATTGCAATCGGCGGCGTTGCCCTCTTTATCTACGCCAGGCGGCGCAGCGGCAGGCCGACGGGGACGCGGCTAACTGCTGAAGAGGAAACGCGGCTCAACGAAATCCTCGAGCAATGACGCACGGCCGTTCTCCGGTTTTGCTCCCCTCTGGAAACATTTTACAACATTACCAATTTTTCATTGGCTGGACAGTTCGCTGTAACTTCTGAAACCCTATATCTTTATCCATCGACCGATCATCGCCCTCCCGGCATCGTAAGTCGGAAAAGAAAAAGAGAAGGTAAGACCATGTTCAGGACTATCAAGGAACGTCTGTCCCGCAGCACCGCTTTGAAGGCATCCGCCGCAGCGGGCCTTGCGGTCGCCGTGCTTGCAACGGGCGTTCCGTTCGAAATTTCCCGGTCATATGCGGACGCTGTGACCGTTCAGGCGCCGCAGGTTCCGAGCTTCGCCAATGTCGTCGATGCCGTCTCGCCCGCCGTTGTCTCAGTCCGCGTCGAATCGCGTGTCAATCCGGTCGCCGACGATGACGAGAGCTTCGGCCTCGGCCGCGGCTTCGACGAGCTTCCCGACGACCATCCGCTGAAGAAGTTCTTCCGCCAGTTCGGGCAGGACCAGAACGGCCATGGTCCGCAGGATCATCAAAAGGCCACCCCGGATGGCAAGGGTCGTCTGCGCCCCGTCGCCCAGGGCTCCGGTTTCTTCATCTCCGAAGACGGCTATCTCGTCACCAACAATCACGTCGTTTCCGACGGCGCCGCATTCGTCGTCGTCCTCACCGATGGCACGGAACTCAGTGCCAAGCTCATCGGCAAGGATCCGCGCACCGATCTCGCCGTCCTCAAGGTCGACGACAAGCGCAAGTTCACCTACGTGAAGTGGGCCGACGACGAAAAGGTTCGTGTCGGTGACTGGGTGGTTGCTGTCGGCAATCCCTTCGGCCTCGGCGGCACAGTCACTGCCGGCATCATCTCCGCCCGCGGCCGCGACATCGGCTCCGGCCCCTACGACGACTATCTCCAGGTCGACGCAGCCGTGAACCGCGGCAACTCCGGCGGCCCGACCTTCAACCTCAGCGGTGAAGTGGTCGGTATCAACACCGCAATCTTCTCGCCGTCGGGCGGCAGCGTCGGCATTGCCTTCGCCATCCCGTCCACCACGGCCAAGGACGTCGTTGCAGATCTCATCAAGGATGGCTCTGTCTCCCGCGGTTGGCTCGGCGTCCAGATCCAGCCTGTTTCCAAGGACATCGCCGATTCGCTTGGCCTGTCCGAGGCAAGCGGCGCACTGGTCGTGTCTCCGCAGGAAGGTTCGCCTGGCCAGAAGGCCGGCATCAAGAACGGCGACGTCGTGACCGCGGTCAATGGCGAAACCGTGAAAGATCCGCGCGATCTGGCCCGCCGCATTGGCGCAATGGCGCCGGGCAAGAAGGTTGAAGTCTCGCTATGGCGCGACGGCAAGCCGACCTCGGTGACCGTCGATCTCGGCACGCTGCCGGCAGAACAGAAGCAGGCATCGAACGACAACACCACCCCCGAGCAGGCAGCGCCGCCAAAGCCGGCCACTGAAAAAGCGTTGACCGACCTCGGCTTGACGGTCGGTCCCTCCGATGACGGCAAGGGGGTCGCAATTACCGCTGTCGATCCGGACTCCGACGCGGCCGACAAGGGCGTGAAGGAGGGTGAGAAGATCACCTCCGTCAACAACCAGGAAGTCGCCAACGCACAGGATATCGCCAAGGTGATCAACCAGGCCAAGAAGGACGGGCGCACCAAGGCGCTCTTCCAGATCCAGTCCGACAGCGGCAGCCGCTTCGTTGCCCTCCCGCTGACCCAGGGCTGATCTGCGATCCAATGACAAACGGAGCCGTGCAGGCCGACCGCTTGCACGGCTTTTTCGCTTCTTGATCGATGATGGGTGAAAACATGACCCCTGCCAGCCAAGATACCTCCGAAGTGCCCGATTCCGGTTGTGCAGAGACGCGACCGGCGAGTATTATCGTCCACATGAAGATTTTGATCATTGAAGACGACCTCGAGGCCGCCGCCTATCTGACGAAGGCGTTCCGGGAAGCGGGCATCGTTGCCGATCACGCAAGTGATGGCGAAAGCGGCCTCTTCATGGGGACCGAAAACAGCTACGACGTAATCGTCATCGACCGCATGCTGCCGCGCCGCGACGGACTGTCGGTCATCGGCGAACTGCGTCGCAAGAGCGTGCACACGCCCGTCTTAATCCTCTCCGCCCTCGGTCAGGTGGACGATCGGGTGACCGGCCTGCGCGCCGGCGGGGACGACTACCTGCCAAAGCCCTATGCCTTCAGCGAGCTGCTTGCCCGTGTCGAAGTGCTTGGTCGCCGCAAGGGTACCCCGGACCAGGACGTGCTCTATCGCGTCGGCGACCTGGAACTGGATCGCCTGTCGCATGAGGTGCGTCGCGCCGGCAAGGAGATCATCTTGCAGCCGCGCGAATTTCGCCTGCTCGAATATCTGATGAAGAATGCCGGCCAGGTCGTGACCCGGACGATGCTACTCGAGAATGTCTGGGATTATCACTTCGATCCGCAGACCAACGTCATTGACGTTCACGTCTCGCGGCTGCGCTCGAAGATCGAGAAGGACTTCAACATGCCGCTTCTGAAAACGATCCGGGGAGCAGGCTATATGATCAAGGACGAGGGATGAGTCGCTTCCGCGTCCTCTTTAAGTCCACTGCGGTTCGCCTTTCTGCCCTTTACATCCTCCTTTTCGCACTCTGTGCCGCGACGCTGGTCTTCTATGTCACGGCAATGTCGGAACGGCTTCTGACCGGGCAGATCCGCGACGCCGTCCAGCAGGAAGTCAACCAGGTCAAGCGCGCCTATGAGAACGGCGGGCTGAACCTGCTGTTGCGCACAATGGAGCGTCGCGCCCGGCAGCCGGGTGCCAATCTCTATATCATCGCCGGTCAATCGGGCGATATCCTTGCCGGCAATGTCGCGTCGGTGCAGCCCGGCGTGTTTGACGAGCAAGGCTGGACGGAGCTTCCCTTTCTCTATGAGCGTTATGCCGACACAGTTGCCGAGAAGCAGCATCTGGCGATCGCCAATATCTTCACCCTCGACAATGGCCTGCGCATTCTGATTGGCCGAGACCTCGGGGAGCCGGAGCGGTTCCGGGTGCTCGTCCGACAGGCGCTGATGCTGGCGCTCGCAATCATGGGTGTCGGCGCGCTGGTCATATGGTTTGCAATCGGCCGTAACGCGCTGAAACGCATCGACAAAATGACCGATGCCAGCCGCAAGATCATGGCTGGCGACCTGTCGCAGCGCCTGCCTTCCGGCGGCTCCGGCGACGAGTTCGACCGCATGTCCGACTCGCTGAACACCATGCTCGAACGCATCGAAAAATTGAACGAAGGCCTGCGGCAGGTGTCCGACAACATCGCCCACGACTTAAAAACGCCGCTGACCCGACTTCGCAACAAGGCAGCCGACGCGCTCGGCAGCGCCGACGGCGAAGGCCGCCGGGTAGCGCTTGAAGGCATCATCGGCGAGTCCGATCAACTGATCCGCACTTTCAATGCGCTTTTGATGATTTCGCGCGTCGAGGCCGGTTCTGTCGCCGCCGAGATGACGTCGGTGGACCTATCGGCGATCGTGGCAGACACGGCCGAACTCTATGAGCCCGTAGCCGAGGAAGCCGGCCTGACGCTGAAGACCGATATCGAACCCGGAATCGAGATGCAGGGCAATCGCGAATTGATCGGTCAGGCGATTTTTAATCTTATCGACAATGCCGTCAAATACGCCCCCGGCGGCTGTGGCAAGCCGGAAGTGACATTGAGGCTCTTGCAGCGGCCCGATGGCGTTCATCTCTGCGTTGCCGATCACGGAGCCGGCGTTCCGGAGCAGAAGCGCGAGGATGTGGTGAAACGCTTCTTTCGCCTGGACGCGAGCCGCTCCAAGCCAGGCACCGGCCTCGGCCTCTCGCTGGTCGAGGCGGTGATGGAGCTGCATGGCGGACGACTGGAGCTTTCAGATACCGATCCCGAAAGTGTTGATGCACGGGGGTTGACGGCCAGCATCGTCTTCCCGGCCAAAAAGGTCTGACGCCTCTTCGTTGCAGACGCCTATTGGCGCTGTCGGCGCCCCGCTCTAGGTTATCCAGCGCATCGCGATTCCCCGCGAGCGCGAAGCCAGGCTTCATCAGGCCGGAGAGCCGCATGCCGACATCCGATCATCGTCTTCACTCGGTTCCCAAAGGGATGCTGCGTCCCTTCAATCAGACGGAAGCAAAGTCCGTACTAGTGGACCTGAAGGACATCGGCAAAACGCAGCCGGCAATCGCAGCGCTGCTCGAAGGTGAAACGCCTCTTCGCGACTTTGTCGTCAGTGCCCTGACGCTGTCGCCCTATCTGCGCGAGATCGCCAATCTCGACCAGGGCCTGCTTGCCACTGCCGTCGAAGAGCCGCTTGAGCCGCAGATCGAGCAGCTTGTCCGCACGGCGCGCGGGGCATGGGCGCCGCTGCCGGGCGAGGGGCAGCTTTCCGAATCCGAGGTCATGGGCCGTCTGCGCATCGTCAAGCGAAAGGCGTCCTTCCTGATCGCGCTCGCCGATCTGGCGCGGGTTTTCGATGGCCGCGCCACGACCCGCTGGTTGAGCGCCCTTGCCGAGGCAGCGATTTCCGCTGCCATCGATCACCTGCTGCTTTCCGCTCACGAGGCAGGGAAAATTGCCCTGAAAGATCGTGCGCGTCCAAGCGAAGGTTCCGGCCTGATCGTCCTTGGCATGGGCAAGCTCGGCGCCGAGGAGCTGAACTACTCCTCGGATATCGACCTTGTCATCTTCTTCGACGAGATGGCCGGCATCGTTCCCGATCCGGACGACGCGATCGACATTTTCCCGCGATTGATGCGCCGGCTGGTCCGTATCCTGCAGGAGCGCACCGCAGACGGTTATGTGTTTCGCACCGATCTGCGCCTGCGGCCCGACCCCGGCGCGACGCCACTGGCCATGCCCGTCGACGCAGCGATGATCTACTATGAGGGCCGGGGCCAGAACTGGGAACGGGCCGCATTCATCAAAGCTCGCCCGGTCGGCGGCGACAGGGAGGCGGGTGCAGCCTTTGTCCAGGACCTGGTCCCCTTCGTCTTCCGCAAATACCTCGATTATGCCGCCATTGCAGACATCCATTCGATCAAGCGCCAGATCCACGTCCACAAGGGACACGGCGCGATCGCGGTGAAGGGCCACAACGTCAAGCTTGGTCGCGGCGGCATCCGCGAGATCGAGTTCTTCGTGCAGACCCAGCAACTGATCGCCGGAGGCCGTATGCCCGCCTTGCGCTCGCGTGCGACCGAGGCAACCCTTGAGGAACTGACCAAGGCCAGATGGATCGATGAGGATACACGGCAGGAACTGACGGAAGCCTACTGGTTTCTTCGCAATGTCGAGCACAGGATCCAGATGGTTCGCGACGAGCAGACGCACCTGCTGCCTGAAACCGATACGGAGTTGAAGCGCATCGCCTTCATGATGGGCTTCAGCGATACCCAAAGCTTTGCCGAGGCCCTGGTAGCAATTCTGAAAACCGTCGAGCGGCGTTATGCAAGGCTCTTCGAGCAGGAAGCAAAGCTGTCGAGCGAAGCGGGAAACTTGGTTTTCACCGGCCAGAACGATGATCCGGAAACGCTGGAGACCTTGAGCAAGCTGGGCTTCGAACGCCCGTCAGATATTTCCCGGGTCATCCGGACCTGGCACTACGGCCGTTATCGGGCCACACGGTCCGTCGAGGCGCGCGAACGACTGACGGAGCTCACGCCCGAACTGCTTCAGGTGTTCGGCGCAAACAAGAGAGCCGACGAGGCCTTGCTGCGCTTCGACAATTTCCTTTCTGGCCTGCCGGCCGGCATTCAGCTTTTCTCGCTTCTCGGCAACAATCCCGCTCTTCTTTCCCTCATCGTCAACATCATGTCCGCGGCACCGCGGCTGGCGGACATCATTGCCGCCAAGCCCCATGTTTTCGACGGAATGCTGGACCCGGGGCTGATGGCGGAGCTGCCGACGCGAGAATATCTTGCGGAGCGGATCGGCAGCTTCCTGATCTCGGCGCGGCACTATGAGGAAGTCCTCGACCGGCTGCGGATTTTCGCCTCCGAACAGCGTTTCCTCATCGGCATTCGCCTTTTGACCGGCACGATCAGCGGGGCGATGGCCGCGCGCGCCTTCACCCATCTGGCCGATCTTGTCGTCGAAGCGGCTTTCGCGGCCGTGATGAAGGAGATCAGGCTTGCGCACGGCGACTACCCCGGCGGCCGCGTTGCTGTGATGGGCATGGGCAAGCTTGGCAGTTTCGAGCTCACGGCAGGTTCCGACATCGATATCATCCTGCTCTATGACTACGATGACGATGCCGGCGAGTCCTCCGGTCCAAAGCCGCTCGACGCCACCCGCTATTTCACGCGCATCACCCAACGGCTGATCGCCGCACTCTCCGCGCCGACAGCCGAAGGCGTGCTCTACGAAGTCGACATGCGCCTGCGCCCGTCCGGCAACAAGGGCCCGGTTGCCACGCGAATAAACGCCTTTGCGAAATATCAGCGGGAGGAAGCCTGGACCTGGGAGCATATGGCGCTCAGTCGCGCGCGTCTGCTTTGCGGCGACGTCGGCCTCATCCATGACGCCGAGCGGATCATCGGCGAGGTGCTGTCGACGAAATACGACGCCGCGAAAATTGCAACGGACGTTGTGGAGATGCGCACGCTTATCGAGGAAGGGAAGCCACCGGAAACGATCTGGGACCTGAAACTCGTCCCCGGCGGATTGATCGACATCGAATTCATCGCCCAGCATCTTCGCCTGATCGCGCCGGCAAACGATGTCGAAGTGGACACGCGGGGCCGGAGCACCGGTGAGGCGCTGAAGGCGCTGGGCGCCAGGTTGATGGACCGAAACGACCTGGAGACCTGCCTTGCGGCGCTTTCGCTCTACACTGAGCTATCGCAGCTCATCCGCCTTTGTATCGACGGCCTGTTCGATCCTCGCGAGGCACCGGCCGGCCTCATCGAACTCGTCTGCCGGGCAGGGGATTGCCCTGATATTCGCAGTCTGGAGGCGGAGCTTCGCCGTCTATCCAAAGCTGTGCGCCGCATATTCGAGACGGTTGCGGCCCGTTGATATCTCGACGACTTTCTTGCCTTGATCGGGGATGTGGATCGAAATGACGGTGCCCATGCCCACCCTTGAGCGTATCTTCATCCGGCCGTGATGGAGGATCGTCAAAGACCTGGAGATTGCCAGCCCAAGGCCGGAGCCGCCTTTGCTCTTGGCATATTGGCTCTGCACCTGCTCGAATGGCTGCCCGATCTTGCCAAGTGCGGCTTTGGGGATTCCGATGCCGGTATCGGCAATCGTCAGCACGACGCCGCCTGAAACCTCGCGGGTGCGCACGGCGATCCGGCCGCCATCATCGGTGAATTTTACCGCATTGGAGAGAAGGTTGAGCAGGATCTGCTTCATCGCGCGTCGATCCGCCGTAAGGCTCATGCCGGAGCAGATGCGCTGCTCGACGAGGATGTTCTTGCTTGCTGCCGGGATGGATGTGAAGCGCAGGCACTCTTCGATCAGCGGTACGAGGTCGATGCTCTCGCAATAGAGCTTGATGTGACCGGCCTCGATCTTCGACATGTCGAGGATGTCGTTGATGACGTTCAACAGGTGCTTGCCGCTGTCATGGATGTCCTTGGCATATTCGTCGTATCGTCCCGAGCCGAGCGGCCCGAACATCTGGTTCTGCAGGATTTCCGAGAAGCCGAGGATGGCGTTGAGCGGGGTGCGCAGCTCGTGCGACATGTTGGCGAGAAATTCGGACTTTGCCTTGTTGGCAGCCTCGGCTCTTTCCTTCTCGGCCAGATAGTTCTTGTTTGCCGTCGACAGCTCCGCCTTCTGTCGTTCAAGGATCTGGCGTGAGGCGGAGAGATCGTTGATCGTCGCCATCAGTCGGCGCTCGGAGTCGCGCAGTCGCTCCTGATTGCGCTTTAAAAGAGTGATGTCGGTGCCGACCGAAACCATGCCGCCGTCGCGAGTGCGCCGCTCGTTGATCTGCAGCCAGCGTTCGTCGGCAAGCTGTACTTCGGTCGTCTGCGAATAGCCGGAGCGATCGGAATCGGCAATCCTCCGTTCGATCACCGGCCGCGCCGCTGCAGCAAGGACCATCAGCCGCTCGGTTCCGGGCATCAGCACGCCGTCCGGAAGCCCGTAGGCCTGCTGATAATGGGCGTTGCACATAACCAGCCGGTCGTTCTTGTCCCAGAGCACGAAAGCCTCGGACGTGCATTCGATCGCATCCGCAAGGCGCTGGTCGGCCTCCGCATAACGCTGCGCCAACCGGTGCTGCTCCGTCACGTCCATGGCAATGCCGATCATGTGGAGGCTGCCGGAATTGGTCCGGATCACCTGGGCGCGGGCACGCATCCAGACATAGTGTCCCTTGGCATGGCGGATGCGCAGGATCTGGTCGACCTGGCCGGCATTGCCCTTGGCGACGGATCGCGCCAGGGCGTAGAGGCTGTTGTCGTCAGGATGCATCAACCGCGCCGCGTCGCCGAAGGAAAGCGTCTTCTCGGAGGCGGGCAGGCCCAGCATGTCGTACATCGACCGCGACCAGAAGAACTCACGGCTGGAAAAGTCGAAATCCCACAATCCGCAGCGGCCGCGCGAAAGCGCCGTCTCGACCCTGAGGTTCGATTCAAGGAAGATCTCGTCTGCGTCGCGTGCTCGCTTCACCTGCATGTAATAGGCGTAGAGGATGACAAGGAGGATCGAAGAAATGCCGGCAAACAGCGTAACGTTGAGCGTCAGCTCCTGGCGCCAGAGGTCGTCGAGCTGGTTGAGCGACGATGCCGAAAGGATGAAGTCGCCCTTGTCTCCGACAAGCGCAATTGCCGCGTAATAGGGCTCGCCGGCGATTGTCGTCTCGATGACGCCTGCGCGGTCGCCGAAGCGACGGATGGTGGAAACCTCGGGAAAGAAATCTGAAACAGCAAGCCCGACATAGGACGTTCCAGCCGCAGACGCGCCGAATACCTGGCCGCTCGCCCTGACCAGAAGCACGAAACCGCCGGCATCGAGCCGGTCCTGCGGCAGATAGGTTGCAAGCCGGCTTTCAGCGGCAGAGCGGCCGCCCGTGTCGAACCCATTGCCGGCACCGGAAAAAGCCGCGGAAGCGGCAGCTGCCGAGAGTGAGACGGAATGGCGCGAGGCCGCTTCCATCCGCGAATGCTCCATCATCATCCCGAAAAAATGCGATGCGGCGACGACGGCGAGAAAGGCGAGGATCAGAACGGGAATCGCCCGCTTGAGGATGTTTTCTGCCTGCGGAAAGCGCCGCATCATGGTCTCGGCACGAATGCCTGCGCGTCCGGCCAGGCCACTCTGCCATGATTTCAGACCGTCGAAATTGACACGCAGCCGACCATCGGCCGCGGTTGCCCGCCGCACGTCCACCATCTCTACCGCCTTGATCCCTCGTGTGATTCGCTGCCCGCTCGCTCGAACCTGTCCTAGTGAATCACTGGTGATTCGCCTTGTCCAGAGGGCGCGGTAAAACTTTCTTAACTATTTGCGATCGCAGCGTTTTTGCACTTGGCCAAAGCGAAGCCCGGCGATGTTTTTCTGCGCCAAAGAAAAAAGCGGGTGCAAATCACCCGCTTCGATCATCGCTGATGCAACCGGAAAATCACTCCTTGAGGATGCGGTCGACAATATCTCTGACATCGGTCGACAGCTCGCCGGAGCGTTCGATCTGCATCAGGGCGGCGTGCGCATGGTCCGCCCTTACCGGTTCGAGTGACCGCCATGAGCGCATCGACGTCAATATACGGGCTGCAAGCTGCGGATTGCGGCTGTCGATGTCGAGAATTTCCTCTGCGAGGAAGCGGTAGCCGGCACCGTCGGCGCGGTTGAAACCAGTCGGGTTGCCGAATGCGAAGCTGCCGACCAGTGCCCTTACGCGGTTGGGATTGGTCCGCTTGAACAGCGGATCTTCCATCAGGCCCTTGACTCGCTCCAGCGTCTCGCCGCCTGGAATAGTCGCCTGGATTGCAAGCCACTTATCGACGACAAGCGCGTTGCTGTCGTAGCGGCACTTGAAGGCCGCCAAGGCGTCGCCGGCCTCCGGAGTTGCCGGGAAACGATGGGCAAGCACTGTCAGCGCGTAGCTAAGGTCAGTCATGTTGTTGGCAACATCGAAGGCGGCCTTGGCGCGGGCCGGCGCATTGTCGGACTGCGACAGGAAGGAAAGGGCAGCATTGCGCAATGCCCGGCGTCCGGCACTTGCCGCATCCGGCTTGAAGGGGCCGGGCGTGCTCATGCTGTCGTAAAGAGCGGCGAAGATGTCCTTTCCGGCCTCGGCAATCTGCGCCAGAATAGCCTGGCGTCCGGCGTGGATCGCGTCAGGATCGTTGTTGCTGCCAAGTTCGCGGGCAATGTCGGCCTCGCTCGGCAGGGCAAGTACCAGCGCACGGAAGGCGGGCTCCAGGCTCTCGTCCGCAGCAGCAGCCAGCAAAGCGTCGATATATGCCGCGTCGCTGGTGATGGGCTTGCGAAGGCCCGCATCGCGCGCTGCCTTTAAAAGGTTTGGAAGCCCGAGGTCGGTCAGCGCCTGCCAGCGTGCGAAGTGATCTTTTTCATGCCGCGCGATCAGCGCAAGATCGGCCGTGCTCTGGTCGAAATGCAGATTGATCGGCGCCGAGAAGCTGCGGTTGAGCGAAAGGACCGGCCGGGATGAAATCCCCTGAAATACGGCTGTCTGGGTCCGTTCCGTCAGATGCAGAACGTCATCGGTGTACTCTGCGCCAGTAACCGCGCTCGGCGTGATCTGCGCGCCATTTTCGGCAATGAGCCCAAGGCGCAGCGGGATATGCATCGGCTCCTTGACGGATTGACCGGGCGTGGCCGGAACCATCTGCTCCAGTGACAGGGCGAAGGTGCCGGCAGTGGCATCGTATGTGCATGATGCAGTAACCAGCGGCGTGCCCGCCTGATGATACCACAGCGAAAACTGGGTGAGATCGCGGCGGCTGACCTCGGCAAAGCAGGCGACGAAGTCCTCGACAGTCGCTGCATCGCCATCGTGGCGTTCGAAATAGAGGTCCATTCCCTTCTTGAACAGGTCCCGGCCGAGCAACGTCGCAATCATGCGGGTGACTTCGCTGCCCTTTTCGTAGACCGTCGTCGTATAGAAGTTGTTGATCTCGCGGTATTTCGTCGGGCGGACAGGATGGGCGAGAGGCCCGTTGTCCTCGGGAAATTGCTCCGATTTCAGATGGCGCACTTCGGCGATGCGCTTGACCGGACGCGAACGCTGATCGGCGGAAAACTCGTGGTCGCGGAAGACGGTCAACCCTTCCTTGAGGCAAAGCTGAAACCAGTCGCGGCAGGTGATGCGGTTGCCGGTCCAGTTATGAAAATACTCGTGCGCGATGATCGCTTCGATATTGGCGTAGTCGGCATCGGTGGCCGTCTCAGGGTCGGCCAGCACATATTTGTCGTTGAAGACATTGAGACCCTTGTTCTCCATCGCCCCCATGTTGAAATCGGAGACGGCGACGATCATGAAAATATCGAGATCATATTCGCGGCCGAAGGTCTCTTCGTCCCACTTCATCGAGCGCTTCAGCGCGTCCATGGCATAGGCCGCGCGGGCCTCCTTGCCGTGCTCGACGTAGATCTTCAGCGCGACTTCACGCTCGGACGCGGTCGTGAATGTGTCTTCGACGACGCCAAGATCGCCGGCGACGAGCGCAAACAGATAGCTCGGTTTTGGGTGCGGATCGAACCACGCCGCAAAATGCTTGCCTTCGCCATAGCCCGCACCACCGAGGAAGTTTCCGTTCGACAGCAATAGTGGGTTGGCGGCCTTGTCGGCGATGATGTTGACCGTATAGGGCGCAAGCACATCGGGCCGATCGGGGAAATAGGTGATGCGGCGGAAGCCCTCGGCCTCGCACTGGGTGCAGTAGATGCCGCCGGTGCGGTAAAGCCCCATCAGCTTCGTATTGGCTTCCGGATTGACGACGGTGGTGATCGTCAGCTCGAACGGCGCCGTCTCCGGCAAGCCATGCACCGTCAGGCTCTCCGGCGTGGCGTTATAGCGCTCAGCTGGCAGCTCGGCCTGATCGAGAAGCAGTCCCGTGAGGCTCAATTCATCGCCGTCAAGGACAATTGGAGCCTTGGAATCGGTGCCTTCGCGGCGATGGAAGATCAACCGCGCCTCGACCTTGGTCTCGGTCGGGTCCAGCTCGAAGGTCAGGTCCACGCGTTCCAGAACGAAGTCGGTGGGGCGATAGTCTGCCAGATAGACGATCTGGCCGGTGTCTGTGCGCATGGTTCTTCCTGATCAGGCGTTATCGGCGGTGCCCTTGCACCTTTCGGGGAGGGGTTTCCCGAGATTGGCTATTGCTTCAACATAATTACATTAAATTCTGAAGTAAAAATAAAACACAAACCTTCGCTGAGCTGCAGTTTGAAATAAGCACGGATGTATCGCTGCATGCTCAGTTAGGAAAGGCGGGGCAATTAAATCGGAGTTATATGTCCTTCTTGCAGATCATCAGTCAACCGGTGTCATCGCCCGGACGCTTGGATCGGTGCCGCGAACTGGGATCGGTATCGCCTGGAAATCCGATTTCTCGATGCGCCCTTCGCCGACCTTGCGCCTTGCCATCCGCCAGCCGGCATAGCCGGCGTAGAATGCGAAGGTAAGGGTCATGAACCACAGTAGGCCCGAGGGGCCGGCAAACTGCATCAGCGCCCCGCCGACCAGCGGGCCGGAGACTGTGCCCAATCCGTAAAGGATCATGATGCCGCTCGATATCGTCACATATTCATCAGGTGCAGCGCGATCATTGGCATGGGCAACGTTGATCGCATAGATCGGGTAAAGCACGGTGCCGACGAAGAAGCCCGCGACATACAAGGCGACGATCGAGCGTGCGTCGAAAAGGGTCATGACGGCGCAGGCAACGACGCCGATCACGCCGCAGATGATCATCATGATGCGGCGGTCGATCATATCGGAAATCCGCCCGATCGGCATTTGCGATATCGCGCCGCCGGCAAGGACGCATGCAAGCAATGTTGCGCCCTCCGCAGTATCCATGCCGACATTCTGCGTATAGACGCCGCCGAGGCTGTTCCAGGTTCCCGACAGGGCACCGGAGAGCAGCGAGCCGATGAAGGCGATCGGTGACAGGCGGTAGAGCTTCGGCAGGTCGAATTTTGCCTGGGCGATCGGCGTTGGCGACTTTGCCGTCGAAAGTGCCGTCGGCAACATGGCAAGCGCAAAGATGATGCCGCAAAGGATAAAGAGATAGGTACTCTTGGGATCGCTGAGCGGCACCAGATATTGCCCGCCGATCGAGCCTACGAGGCAGGTGATCATGTAGACCGAGAATATGGTCGCGCGGTTGGCATTGTTGACACGCTCGTTCAGCCAGCTTTCAATGATCAGATAGCTGCCGGCAATGCCGAAGCCGCTGATGAAGCGGAAAACGACCCAGGCGCGCCAGTCGACCATCAGCGCACAGAGGAGAATGCCGACGCTGAGCAGCGAGATCAGCGCGCCGAACACGCGCACATGGCCAACTCGCTTCACGAAACGTGGCGTGACGATGCAGGATATTGTGAAGCCGAAGGTGTAGCCCGTGGCAATGAAGGAGATGGTGAAGGTCGACCAGCCCTCGGCGACCGAACGGATTGGGACGACGAAGTTCATCAGGCCATAGCCGACCATCATCAACAGCGTTGACAACATCAGACTGGCGATCGAAACGAGGCTGGCCAGCATAGCGGAGATTCCGGTCGATGGATTGAGGACGTCGGCGTGCATCTTCCTCTATCTGACGAAATGCGCGCGATCAATCGCGACAGAAGCTGGCGCAGTGACTGTCAGCTGAACGGCTTTACCCGAGGCACTGAACATGCCGGGTGCCAATCGCTAAAAAGTTCTTTTGAAGCAAAGCCAGAGGCGGAGCGAGGCTGTCCCGCCTATCCGGCAGTTAAAGCGGAATGGCTGATGTCGACGCGGCTGTGGCGGCATCGCTTTCACATTGAGCGCGGGCGCGCTCGAATTCCTCGGCCGCGCGCACGGCAGCGCCGATGTGGCAAGCGGATTCCAGCAGGGCGAAAAAGGGACGCAAGCTCAAGGACAAAACGCTACTCCAGATGCCAGGCTGATCAGCACTCGCGGAAATCAGCGAAAATAGCTGCCGGCCGGGCGACGCGAGCGGTCACGCCGGTGCCGCGGGCAATCATCTGCTCGTTGGCGGCGGAACCATGCCCGCGGTAGCCCTGAGTGGTGCGTACCATTTCGCTGGCGTGGCGGAGGGTTTCAAACCCACAATGGATAGGACGGTAGCGTGCAGTCATCGTCTTGGTTCCTAAAATTGGTTCCTCCCAAGACACATCCTCTATATTGCAGTGCAGCATCGATTCTACAATGACCCATACCGTGACGCTGCTATGCGTAAGAAGCATGGCTCTCTTCATATTTCTTTAATGTTGCTTATAAAATAATCGTCAATTCTGGCGGAGGCGCTCTTCGAAAGCCAGAAGATCTGCCCATGCCAAACGCTTGTTGATCGGCGCTGTCAGCAAGTCCTGCGGGTGGAGGCTGGCGATTGCCGGAATGGCTCTTCCGCCAACCCCGATCTCACGCCACTGCCCGCGCATCGCATGGATGGTCTCGCTGCCGCCGAAGAAAAAGCGCGCAGTGAAATTGCCAAGTAGCAACACGGCTCTCGGCTCAGCAAGGGCAATCTGCCGTTCGATGAAGGGCCGGCAGATGTCCATCTCGGGACCGGACGGCGTGCGATTGCCGGGTGGTCGCCACGGAATGACATTGGTGAGCAGGATCTGCTCCCGCCTGAGGCTGATTGCGGCAAGCATACGGTCCAGCAGCTGCCCGTTTCGGCCGGCAAAGGCCAAGCTCTCCCGATCGTCGTCGGCGCTCGGCATTGGGCCTATCACCATGATGCCGCTTTCCGCGCTGCCGCTGGCAAAGATCGTCGACTTGGCGCTGTTCTTCAGATTGCAGCCGTTAAAGCCTTCCAGCGCGGATCTAAGTTCACTAAGCGAGCGTGCACTCTCCGCGGCAAACCGCGCCTGTTCGACGGCTTGCTCGTCCGGGATCGCGGGTGCAGTTCTAGACGAAGGCGGGGCAGGGGGTGCAGATGCGGCAGGCGATGGCCGTGAAGCTTGAGGCGGCGCCTGTGCGGGCGGCGCTGCGCTGGAACCAGCCGGCAGTGCCGCTCGCGCGCTTTGACGCGCTGCCTTCATTGCCTCGAATTCGGCGAACCGATCGACGGCCCCTTCCTCCAGCAGCCATTCGACGCCCGCGTCTGCATGAAAATGCAAGAGGGCGGCAAGCTCGGCCGGCGTGAGGTCGTTGACGGAAATCATTCCCGAACTCTATCGAATGGCATCCGGCCGGGGAAGGGCTCTAAGGCTGCAATCTGGTGGCGCGTCAAGCTGTCCACTGCGCGATGTCGTCACGCTCGCCGATCAGCGCAAGCCCATGGGCGATCGACAGCAATTCGCCGCCGGTCTCGATGCGATCTTGGTCGAAGCGCTCGGTGAAGATACGCCGTACGGCCGGAACGAAAGACGTGCCGCCGGTCAGGAACACCTTGTCGATGGTGCCCGCGTCCGTGTTGGTCCTTTCGAGAACCTCGTCCAGGGCTCCTTCTATCCGCGCCAGGTCGTCCGCGATCCACCGCTCGAAATCGCGACGGTGGATCGTCTTGCGTCCGCCCGGCCCGAGCGGGGCGAAGCTGAACTCGGCCTCCTCCTGCGCAGACAGTGCCATCTTGGTGGCGGATATGGCCTGATAAAGCGGATAGCCTTCGTCGTGATCGACAAGATCGATGAAGGTCTCGAGCTTCTCTGGCTCGAGGCTGGTGCGCACCAGCTTTCTAAGCTCGGCAAATTCGCGCGACGTCTTGAAGATCGACAGCTGGTTCCAGCGGCCGAAATTGGCGTAGTAGGACGTCGGCACTTCAAGCACCTTGTCGAAGCTCTTGAAATGACTGCCCTTGCCGATCTGCGGCGAAACAATGTTGTCGATCATGCGATAGTCGAAGTGATCGCCGGCGACGCCCACGCCCGAATGGCCGATCGGCGTTGCCGTCAGCTTGCCGGCATGGGTCTCGAAGCGGACAAGGGAGTAGTCCGTCGTGCCGCCACCAAAGTCCGCCACCAGAACGGTGGCGTCGGATTTGAGGTTCTGCGCGAAATAGAAGGCAGCGGCCACTGGCTCGTAGACATAGTGGATCTCGGGGAAGCCGAGGCGTGAAAGCGCTTCATTATAGCGGGCGGTGGCAAGGGCAGGATCCGGATTGGCACCGGCGAAGTGCACCGGTCGGCCGGTGACGATCCGCCCGACGTCGGCGGGCCAGGCATCGCCGGCATAGGCGCGCAGTCGCCGCACGAACACTTCCATCAGGTCCTCGAAGGTCTGCCGTTTGGCAAAGACGAGCGTCCCCTGAAAGAGGGCGCTAGCGGCGAAGGACTTGATGGATTGCAGAAAGCGGCAGTCGCCTGGATTGTCGATGAACTGGCGAATCGCGGCATGCCCTGCTTCGACCTTCAGCACTGAAGCCCCGAGCATCGGGTCCTTCATGAACGAGAGTGCGGTGCGCATGCTGTCGGCGTTGCCGGTCGAGCTCGTGAAGCTCACGGACCGTGTCGCCGGACCATCGGTCAGCGCCAGGACGGTGTTCGTCGTGCCGAAGTCGAAACCCAGCGCCTGAGCCATGCTCGCACTCCTTGTTGCCTAGAGATATGTGGAATGGGACGGGTCCCGGGAAAGGCGGAACTCACCTTCCTATTTAGGAGGGCGCGTCATGGCATAGCTAAGGTGCGAGTGCAAGGGAACGGCGCTGGAAACGAAGTACGGGCGCCCGAGGCGCCCGTCCAGGATCATTCGGCGGCAATCGCTGCCGGAACATGTTCCTCCCGCTCCTTCGGCTTTTTCCGGCCGAGATTTTTGACCCAGTTGTTGAGGCGGTCCATCTCGACGAAGATGACGGGCGTGATGAACAGCGTCAGTGCCTGCGAGACGATCAGACCGCCGACCACGGCGATACCGAGGGGCTGGCGCAGTTCCGAGCTCGCGCCGCCGCCGAGCGCGATCGGCAATGCACCGAGCAGCGCGCAGAAGGTCGTCATCATGATCGGGCGGAACCGCCGGATGCACGCCTCGTGGATGGCTTCGGATGGCGACATCTTCTCGGTTCGAAGCGTCTCCAGCGCCACGTCGATCATCATGATCGCATTTTTCTTGACGATGCCGATCAGCATCAACAGGCCGATCAGTGCGATGATCGAAAGGTCGAAGCCCATGACCTTGAGCGCCAGAAGCGCACCGAGTGCTGCAGCCGGCAGACCGGAGAGGATGGTCAGAGGGTGGATGAAGCTCTCGTAAAGAACGCCGAGAACAACATAGATCGTCAGGACCGCTGCGAGGATCAATAGCGGCGTGCTGCCCTGAGAATCCTGGAAGATCTGCGCCGTGCCGCCATAAGACGTGAACACGTCGGTCGGCACGCCGATCTGCTGCTTGATCACATCGATCTGTGCCGTCGCATCGCCGAGTGCAACGCTGGCCGGCAGATTGAACGATACCGTGGTCGATACCAGCTGTCCGGTCTGGTTGATCGTGACTGGTCCTGTGTTGCGTTCGACGCTGGCAAAGTTGGCAAGCGGAACCAGGCTGCCATTGCTGGACATGACCCGTATTTCCTGAAGCTTTCCGTCGTCCCAGGGCTTGCTTGTATCGTATTCGACAAGCACGTCGTAGCTGTCGCCCGTGGATTGTATCTGCGCTGCGGCATACCCGCCGAACGATTCCTGGAGCGTCGTTCTGAGCTCGCTGTCATTGATGCCGAACGAGGCCGCCTTTTCCGTATCGACGACGATATTGGCCTGGAGCGCGTTGTTTTGCGCGTCCGAGGTCACATCGACGAAGCGGCTGTCGTGGCTCATTGCATCCTGGATCTTGCCGGCCCAAAGGTTGGTCTGATCGGCGCTCAGGGCCTGGATGACAAGCTGATACTGACTGGCGGTCTGGCGGCCCCCGAAGCGCAGGCTTTGCTGCGGCGTGATGAAGGCCTGGATGCCGGCAATCTTGCTGATGCTTGCGCGCAGTTCACGCAATGTCTGGTCCAGCGGCGGCCGATCCTTCTTATCCTTCAACTCGACATACATCGTGCCGTTGTTCAAAGGCTGACGCGCATTGCCGCCAACGATCGACATGACGTGGTTGACGGCAGGGTTCTGCTTGACCAGCGCCGCTGCCTGGTTTTGCAGGTCGCGCATAGCCGGGTAGGAGATATCCTGGCGCGCTCGCGTCGAGATCGACAGTCGCCCGATATCTTCGGTCGGGAAGAAGCTCGCCGGTAGAACCATGAACAGGTAGCCTGTCAGGGCGATCGAGCCCAGGAATACCAGCAGGATCGTCGGCCGGTGTCTCAGGCACCAGCTGACACCCTTGTCATATCCGCGCTGGGTGCGCTCGAAGCCGGCGTTGAACACGCGGACGGGCCACGGCGGCAGGCTGTGGCCGCCGGAGAGACGTGCGCTCAGCATCGGCGTCACCGTCAGCGAAACGATTGCCGACGAGACGATGGCGATGGCAACCACCATGCCGAACTCGTTGAAGATGCGCCCAACAACGCCGCCCATCAAAAGGATCGGGATAAAGACCGCGATCAGCGACACCGACATCGATATAATCGTGTAGCTGACTTCCGCTGCGCCCTTGATCGCCGCCTGCATGGCCGGCATGCCTTCCTCGACATGCCGGAGGATGTTTTCCAGCATGACGATAGCGTCGTCGACCACCAGCCCCACCGCGAGCGTCAGTCCCAATAGCGATATGTTGTCGACACTGTAGCCAAGCACATACATGGCCCCGAATGTCGCTATCAGCGACAGCGGCACGGCAAGGCCCGGAATGATCGTCGCCGTGAGATGACCGGTGAACAGGTAGATGACGAGCACGACGAGGCCGATCGTCAGCATCAGCGTAAATTTGACGTCGGAGATCGCGTCGCGGATCGGCTTTGCCGAATCGTTCATCACCTTCATCGAAACAGAACCGGGGACCTCGGCTGTAAGGCCCGGCAATTTGGCGTTGATCGAATCGACGACGTCGACGGTGTTGGCGTCGGGCTGGCGCTGGATAGCCAGAATGATGGCGCGCTTTCCGTCATACCAGCTGCCGGTGTTCAGGTTTTCGACGCTGTCCTGGACATCCGCCACATCCGACAGGTGAATCGGTGCGCCGTTGGGCGAGGCGATCACCAGCGACTTGAATTCCTGCGCGTTGGTGCGCTGGGTATTCGCGGTGATCGTCATGCTCTGCGAATCGTTCTGCAGGGTGCCGACCGGAACCTGGCTGTTGGCATTGACGATCGCGGTGTTGACCGTATCGATGCCAATGCCGCGATTTTGAAGCTTGTTCGGATCCACCTCGACGCGGACGGCATAGGTCTGTGCGCCGAACACGGTAACTTCGGCGACGCCGGGAAGGGTGGAAAGCGACGGCGAAATGATGTCTTCGGCGATCGAATCGAGCTTGCTGCGCGGCATCGTATCGCTCTGGATGGCAAGCAGCATCACCGGCGCGTCGGCCGGATTGGTCTTTCGATAGCTCGGCGGGACGGTAAGGTTGTTGGGCAACTGCCGCGTCGCATGCGAAATTGCCGCCTGAACGTCGGCGGCGGCAGCATCTATATTGCGATTGAGGTCGAACTGCAGGACGATGCTGGTATTGCCAAGCGAGTTGGTCGAACTGATTTCGCTGATACCGGGAATTGTCTCGAATTCCTTGATCAGCGGCGTTGCCACGGATGTCGCCATCGTCTGCGGCGACGCGCCCGTCAGCTGCGCCGAGACATTCACAGTCGGGAAATCGACCTGCGGTAATGCTGCCACCGGCACCAGGCGGTAGCCGGCAAGACCCGCAAGCACGACGCCGAGAGCAAGGAGCGTGGTGGCGACCGGGCGCTGAATACAGAAATTCGGGATCATTGGCCGGCTCCAACCGCGATCGTTTCGTTCTGTTGATTAGCCTTGGTGGCGGCCGAGGCGAGGTTCTGCGTCGCACCATCGTTGAACTGCTCGGTGACCTTCTGGCCGTCGGACAATTGAACCTGTCCCTCGACCACGAGATGGTCGCCTTCTGAAATGCCCGTGGCGATGGCAGTGAAACCACCGTTCGCGCGTTCCACGGTCACCGGCGTCAGCTTCACCTTGCTGTCCTTGATGACATAGGCAAAGAAGCCGTCAGCACCCGGATTGACCGCAACCGTTGGCACGACGATGCTCTGATCCGTATTGTTGAAGTGCATGACAAGATTGATCGATTGGCCTGGCCAGATGGCGCCATTGCTGTTTTCAAATTTGGCTTTGACGAGGATCGTTCCGGATGCGGCGTCGACATTGTTGTCGTAGAAGCTCACCTGCCCCTGGCGTGACTTGCCCTTGTCGGACCGGGGAATTGTGGAGACCGCAACCGGGCCGCCGGCAAGCGCGTCCTTCAATTCGCGAAGATGGCTCTCCTGCAAATGGAAATTGACATAGACCGGATCATACTGGGCAATCGAGACAATAGCCGTTCCGGGGCTGACATAGGCGCCAAGGCTTAGAGCGACGGCGCCGAGCCTGCCGTCGAATGGCGCTCGTATCTGAGTGTGTTCGAGAAGCACCTGGTCGGCAGCAAGCTGTGCCTTGTCGCTGTTGACATCGGCGCTCGCCGTATCCCGCGCAACCCGGGCAAGATCCACGGTCTGCTGCGTGCCGGCGCTGTTCAACAGGCTTTGCGCGCGGGTCAGCGCGCTTTCCGTCTGGGCAAGCGCTGCCTCATCCTTGCTCTGCTGCGCCTTGTCCTTGTCGACCGCCGCCTGCGCCGTGCGCGCATCGAGCGTGGCAATCAGGTCGCCGGTCTTCACCATTGCCCCATCCTGTGCCTGGACCGACGTTATGATCCCCGCTTCCTGGGCAGCGATCGTCGTCGTGTCCTGCGCCACTGCCGAGCCGGTAGCTGTTATATCAGTCGGTAGCGTGCGACGGACCGCGGCAACTGTCTTGACGACTGTCGGCGGTGCCTCGCGCTTCGGCTTTTGCGTGCTGCTTGCGGACTTTGTCGCCGCGGACGCCTGATCGATCAGTGCGGCAACATAAGGGATGCGATCGCGGTACGACCAGACTGCCAGAACCGCAACGGCGAGAAGGCTTAATGCGAGCCAGAATTTCTTCATATTTTATAAAACCGGTCCAGGCGCGTTTCGGGAGCTTACGTGCGCAGCTAGAGTGAAATACTGCGACGCAAACAAGACAGTTTTTAACGCAGACAATCACATCGCTGTTACCGCTGACGCTGGCGATCTTTTCCATACAATGTAAATTTGCGACGCATTGTTCGGCCGAAACTTACCACAGTTCGATCCGGTGAAAAATTAAAGCTTGGAAAGCTTTGCGTAGGCGGCGTGGCTTCGCAGGTGCAACAAAGCGTGAACTTCGGTCAATAAAGCCGGCATCTTATCGCATCGATAGTATTAATATCGATCGTATTACCTGGGGCTGTCGCCTGAACACTTAATTGTGACCGGCGCGCATCTTAGTAGTCCGAATAGCAACAGAATTCGAACACCACCACTCCCTGGAGTGTTCGCAACAAGCTGCCTTCGCAACTGCGGTGATCGGTTCCGCCTAGAGCGAGCGCGCAGCGCCGCCATCGCAGCGCACCATTGTGCCGGTGACGTAGCTTGCCGGCTGGCTGCACAAAAATGCAGCGGTCGCTGCAAATTCCTCCACCCGCCCATAACGGCCGGCGGGAATACGCGCCTGTCTTTCCTCCCGGATATCTTCGATGCTCCGTCCGGTCCGCTTGGCGGCCGCACCGTCGAGAACGTCGAGACGATCGGTTGCGATCGAGCCCGGCAGGAGCATGTTGACGGTGATGCCCATGCCGGCGACCTCCGATGCCAGGGTCTTGCTCCAGCCCGCCAAAACTGGGCGAAGCGTGTTCGATAGCGCAAGATTGGCAAGCGGCTCGATGACGCCGGAAGAGGCAACCGTGAGGATACGGCCCCAGCTCTGCGCCTTCATGCCGGGCAGCAGCGTATTGGAGAGCGTGATGATGCGGGAGACCATCGACAGGAAATAGCTCTCGAGCTTTTCCGCGGTCATGTCTTCGGTGGTGCCCGGTGTGGGTCCGCCCGAATTGTTGACGATAATGTCGAGCCCACCGAATTTCTCCGCGACCCCCTGTGCCATGGTCTCGACAAAGGCCGCGTCCGAGAGGTCAGCCGATATCCATTCGGCCTTGCCGTTGCCCTCGGCATTGATCGCGGCGCAATTTGCCGCCAGCCGATCGCCGCTGCGGCCACAAAGGAGGACGTCTGCGCCTTCGCGAGCCAAGGCGACGGCAATGCCGTGGCCGAGGCCCTTCGAGGAGGCAAGGATAAGTGCGCGTTTTCCCTTGATACCCAAATCCATTATCGTGCGTCCTTTGCTGCCTGACCCGATGGCCTCTGACGATATAGATCGCAGGAGCCTCGGAATGGAAGCGCTAAAGCATGTCGCCCAAAGCCGTCCAGCTGTTTTGAGACTGCGAGACGCAAGCACTCGCGCCGCATTTGCGCAAATTGAGAGATTGCCTGTCGCTTCCCGGCTCGACATTTTCCGTTCGTTTTGAGAAGAGATAGATCACAAATGGGGCAAGCGGCCGTGTGCCCGGCCAATTCGGAGACGATGAATGACTGATGCAACCGAACTGCCCGAACGCGAGAGCATGGAATTCGACGTGGTCATCGTCGGGGCCGGTCCGGCAGGCCTGTCCGCGGCGATCCGGCTGAAGCAGGTCAACCCCGATCTGACCGTCGTCGTGCTCGAAAAGGGTGCGGAGGTCGGTGCGCACATTCTCTCCGGCGCCGTCGTCGATCCGATCGGCATCGACCGCCTATTGCCGGGCTGGCGCAATGAGGAGGGGCATCCATTCAAGAGCGAAGTCACGGCCGACCATTTCCTATTTCTCGGCCCTGCGGGTTCGATCCGACTGCCGAATTTCCTCATGCCGCCATTGATGAACAATCACGGCAATTACAT